>JBFIXY010000085.1:0-7017 GCA_041605655.1 Planococcus sp. (in: firmicutes)
ACACATCAAGTCGGTATATGCACCAGAAGACAGTGCAGGAGCTGAAATCAGCGTACCTGGATTCGCGCCGAATTTACGCGGCCCTTATCCGACGATGTACGTCTCGCGACCATGGACGGTCCGTCAATATGCTGGATTTTCAACAGCTGAAGAAAGCAACGCCTTTTACCGCCGCAATTTGGCGATGGGTCAAAAAGGCTTGTCGGTCGCGTTTGATTTGGCGACGCACCGCGGTTACGATTCCGATCACCCACGCGTCGTAGGAGATGTCGGAAAAGCCGGTGTGGCGATTGACAGTGTGGAAGACATGAAAATTTTGTTTGACGGCATTCCGCTTGATCAAATGTCGGTATCGATGACGATGAACGGCGCAGTACTGCCCATCATGGCATTTTATATCGTGGCAGCAGAAGAACAAGGCGTATCGCCCGAAAAACTGGCGGGTACGATTCAAAACGATATTTTAAAAGAGTATATGGTGCGTAATACGTATATTTATCCACCAGCCATGTCGATGAAAATCATTGCAGACATCTTTAAATACACATCTGAAAAAATGCCGAAATTCAACTCCATTTCGATTTCGGGATACCACATCCAAGAAGCGGGTGCGACAGCTGATATTGAATTGGCGTATACACTTGCTGACGGATTGGAATACGTTCGCACAGGACTTGCGGCAGGAATTGACATCGATGCATTTGCACCGCGCTTGTCGTTTTTCTGGGGAATCGGCATGAACTATTTCATGGAAATCGCGAAAATGCGTGCAGCTCGCGCAATCTGGGCGAAAATGATGAAATCGTTCGATCCGCAAAACGACAAATCGTTGGCGCTCCGGACGCATTCACAGACGTCAGGATGGAGTTTAACGGAACAAGATCCATTTAACAACGTAACGCGCACATTGATCGAAGCCAATGCAGCGGCGATGGGCCATACGCAATCGTTGCACACAAATGCACTGGATGAAGCGATTGCGTTGCCGACGGACTTTTCTGCGCGTATCGCGCGCAATACGCAATTGTTCTTGCAGGAAGAAACCTTGATGACCAAAGTCATCGATCCGTGGGGCGGTTCGTATTACGTTGAATCGTTGACGAATGAGTTGATGGAAAAAGCGTGGCAATTGATCGAAGAAGTGGAAGAACTCGGCGGCATGGCAAAAGCGATTGAAACCGGACTTCCAAAAATGCGCATCGAAGAAGCAGCAGCGAAAAAACAAGCGCAAATCGATTCGAATGAAGAAATCATCATCGGCGTCAACCGTTACAGACTTGATGAAGAAGACCCGATTGATATTCTAAATATTGATAACACGATGGTGCGCAAAAAACAGATTGAACGCATTGAAAGCATGAAAGCTTCACGCGACAGCGAACAAGTCGGCGCGGCGTTGAAGCGCTTAGCGGAAGCGGCGAAAACCGGGGAAGAAAACATTCTGGAATGTGCCGTCGCAGCAGCACGCTTGCGCGCGACATTAGGTGAAATTTCCGATGCAATTGAAGAAGCATCCGGACGCCATAAAGCGGTAATCCGTTCAGTGAGTGGCGTTTACAGTTCCAATTTCTCCAATCAGCATGAAATGGAAATCGTTAAAGAAATGACCGAAGACTTTATTGAAAACGAAGGGCGCCGGCCGCGTATTCTAGTGGCCAAAATGGGGCAGGACGGGCATGACCGCGGAGCGAAAGTCATCGCGACGGCTTTCGCCGACCTCGGTTTTGATGTCGATATCGGACCGTTGTTCCAGACACCAGCAGAAACTGCGCAGCAAGCTGCCGAAAATGACGTTCACGTCATCGGTGTGAGTTCGCTTGCGGCAGGGCACATGACATTAGTGCCGGATTTGGCGGCGGAGTTGAAGAACATCGGTCGTGAAGACATCTTGATCGTCGTGGGCGGCGTTATCCCAGCGCAGGATTATGAATTCTTGCGCAATAACGGCGCAAGCGCGATTTTTGGACCAGGTACAGTCATTCCGGTTGCGGCGCAAAAAGTCATCGAAGAAATATACAGCCGCCTCGGCTATGAGGAAGTGGCGGACTGATGGACCGCGAAAAAGGTTCTCGGCGGGTCATGGAAGGTGTGAAAGCCAGCCACGACGGCATGCACTCCGCACCGCGGAAGAAATTCAAAAAACCGCAGGGTAAAGGGTTCAATACCGAAGAGCTGGCGCAAGGCGTTAGGAGCGGATCACGCATCCATTTGGGCAAAGCGATCACCTTGCTCGAAAGCTCGAATCCGCACGATAAGAAAACCGGCCAGGAATTATTGAACCACTTGCTGCCGCATACCGGCAACAGCATCCGCATCGGAATTACGGGTGTGCCGGGAGCGGGAAAAAGCACATTTATCGAAACCTTCGGGGAAATGCTGACGGAGCTTGGCCATAATGTCGCGGTGCTCGCGATTGACCCGAGTTCGTCGGTTACCGGCGGTTCGATTCTCGGCGATAAAACCCGAATGGAAAACTTGGCGCGAAATCCGAGGGCGTTTATTCGCCCTTCCCCGACTGCCGGCACACTCGGCGGCGTTCATAAAAAGACGCGTGAGACGATGCTGCTGTGCGAGGCTGCGGGATATGATGTGATTCTCGTGGAAACGGTCGGGGTCGGTCAAAGCGAAACCTTGGTGCGCGGCATGGTCGATATGTTTTTGCTGCTCGTGTTAACAGGTGCGGGAGACGAACTGCAAGGCATGAAAAAAGGCATCCTCGAACTGGCTGACGCGATCATTGTCCATAAAGCTGACAGCGACAACATGAAACTGGCTGAAAAGACGGTCCGCGAATACAAGCAGATTTTGCATTTTCTGCAGCGAGCGACAGAAGGTTGGAAAACCAAAGCAATGCCTGCATCATCGCTCGAAGGGACAGGCATTCGCGAAATTTGGGATATGGTCAAAAGCTTTGAAGATACCGTCAAAGTGAGCGGCATCTTCAATTCGCGCAGACAAAACCAGACAAAAGACTGGTTCCGTTCGATGATCACCGATGAACTGCTCAGCCGTTTTTACGAAGATCAGGAGCGCAATCAAAAGGTGAAAACGCTGGAACAGCAGGTCTTGAAAGATGAATTGACGGTGTCGCAAGCGATCACGGATTTATTCGAGTAAGCTTTTTTGCATGTCATTTGAAGTCCTGCTATGATTAGATAAGGAAATGATAAGGAGTTGTAAACGAATGACTATGGATTTTAACTTTCTAATGAACGATATCGTTACACAAGCGCGTCAAGAAATGGTTGGCGGCGGCTATACACAATTGGAAAATGCAGAAGAGGTCAACGAAGCCTTTGCACAACCGGGCACGAGTCTTGTTATGATCAACTCAGTATGCGGATGCGCAGGTGGCATCGCACGTCCAGCGGCATTGCATTCCGTGCATTACGACAAACGCCCAGACCGTCTTTTGACAGTTTTTGCGGGACAAGATAAAGAAGCGACAGCGCAAGCGCGTCACATTTTCGGCGACGATCACTTGCCGTCATCTCCGTCATTTGTACTTTTAAAAGACGGAAAAATGGTGGATGAGATTGGCCGTCACGAAATCGAAGGACATGATCCGATGTCCGTTATTGCGAACATCCAAGAAATGTTCGAAAAGCATTGTGAAGAAATCTAATGACAAAATGCCCCTTTCATAGGGGTATTTTTTTATAGTAAGCGTTTTCGTCTTTAGCAGAAATTGGCTTAGACGATCAAAAACTGGCTAAGGAGAGGAGCGGACCATGAAACTGAAGCGTTTTTCAATCGGTTACCGGACGTTGAAAACAGCGGCAGGTGCTGCTATTGCTATATACATTGCACAGCTATTGCAATTGGATTATTTCGTATCAGCTGGTATCTTGGCGATATTATGCATTCAACCGACAAAGAAAAAATCGATTCGCGCCGCATTTTCGCGTTTTATCGCGAGCCTCATCGGCATCGTCTACGCCTTTGTGTTTTTCGAAGGCATAGCCTACCATCCGGTGGTGTTAGGAATCATGATTTTATTGTTCATCCCTGTTTTGGTATCGCTTCGTTTTTCCGATGGCTTTATCTCGAGTACCGTCATTCTCATGCACATTTACGACTCTCAAAATATGACGTTTGACTTGTTGCTGAACGAAATCATCTTGATGGCGGTCGGTTTCGGTACGGCTTTGGCTGTCAATGTTTACATGCCAAGTATCGAGAACAAATTGGATGAGTACCGCAACGAGATTGAAGCGTTATACTCGACGATTTTCAAAGAAGTCGCGAATTATTTGCGCCAAGGCGAATCGGCTTGGACCGGCGCCGAATTGATGGAAAGCGAAAAACTGGTGAAAAAAGCGAAAGCTCTCGCTTACCAAGACGTTGAAAACCACGTCACGCGTCTAGAAAACAAGTATTACCGTTATTTCGATATGCGGGAACAGCAGCTCGACATCATCGAGCGCATCTTGCCGAAAATCACCGAGCTGCCGATCGAAGTCGGGCAATCGCATCTGGTTGCGGAGTTCCTTGAAGATTTAGCGGCACATGTCCACTCCGGCAATACAGCATCGCAATACTTGGACAAGCTTGATGCTGTCAAAGCGGATTTCGCGAAGATGCCGCTGCCGGACAATCACCAGAAGTTTATTGCCATGGCGACGTTGTATCAAGTGATCGAGGAAATGGAAAGTTATTTGGAGATTAAATCGACTTATAAAGGATTTGCCAATAAGAAAACAGTTGAAGCTTAACAAGCTTCAACTGTTTTTTTAAATTTGGACAATGAATGATATGGCTAGTGCCTGATAAATTTCCAGTAATGCATGATAACGTCTTCGGATTGCCTGATAACTCAAAAATTATGCTTGTTAAAATTGGATTATTGCGGATTAACGCGAAAGAGCTACAAAAAACCTCCAGCAGAAGCTTGGGCTTCTGCTGGAGGTTGGGTTGGATTGCTTAAATAATGAAGCTAAGTCCCATCAATAATGATGACAATAACATCAAACCGATCATGGAATAGACAACAATTTTACGGAAAAACTGATTTCTCATTAACAAATGACCCCTTTACATTGTTTTAGTCTTTTAAGAGATAATAGCATATTTCGAAGGATATTTATAGAGAGAGCTTTTGCACCGCTAAATATAGCGGAACAACTAGAGTTTTACCGTCCAAATCTGTACAATAAAATAGAACATATAAAAGGAAGTGAAAAAGATGAAGAAAGTCGACCATATCGGAATTGCGGTGCGGGATCTTGAGCAAGTCCTCCCATATTATACGGAGGTTCTCGGCTGCCCTTTGTTGAAAATTGAAGAAGTGGAGTCACAAAAAGTGCGTGTTGCTTTTATCGATGCAGGCAACATCAAATTGGAATTGCTTGAACCGATGGATGACACGAGCCCCATTTTTAAATTTATGGAAAAACGAGGCGAAGGCATTCATCATATCGCGTTCGGTGTGGAGAACATTGAACAGCGCATGGCAGAGCTGCGCGCAGACGGAGTGCAATTATTGAGTGAAACGCCAAAGCCGGGAGCCGGCGGAGCGCTTGTGGCATTTTTGCATCCGAAGTCATCAAATGGGGTATTATACGAACTTTGTGAAAAGCAATGATTGAGGAGTGGGAGAATGGACATTTACGAAAGAATCAATGAATTGTACGACCGCAAACGCGAAATCGAGCTTGGCGGAGGCGAAGAACGAATCGACAAGCAGCATGAAAAAGGCAAATTGACAGCGCGTGAGCGCATCGAATTATTAGTTGATAAAGGCTCGTTTGTCGAACTGAGCCCGTTCATGGAACACCGCACAACGGATTTCGGAATGGCCAAAGGACCAGGTGAAGGGGTAGTCACTGGTTACGGCAAAGTGAACGGTCGTCCGATTTATTTATTTTCACAAGATTTCACGGTGTTTGGCGGCGCGTTGGGGGAAATGCACGCGAAAAAAATCGCCAACGTCATGGATCTGGCAGCAAAAAACGGTGCGCCGTTTATCGGCTTGAACGATTCAGGTGGCGCCCGTATCCAAGAAGGTGTATTGTCGCTTGATGGCTACGGACATATTTTTTACCGTAATTCGATCTACTCGGGCGTGATCCCGCAAATTTCGGTGATCATGGGACCATCAGCTGGCGGCGCCGTGTATTCACCAGCCATTACGGATTTTGTCTTCATGGTGGATAAAACGAGCCAAATGTTCATCACGGGACCGAAAGTCATTGAAACCGTTACAGGTGAAAAGATTTCATCTGAAGATTTAGGTGGATCGAAAGTACATACCGCAATTAGCGGAAATGCACATTTCCGTTCGGATTCAGAACAAAGCGTGTTGCAAATGGTGCGTCGTTTGATCAGCTACCTGCCGCAGAACAACCAGGAAATGCCACCTCGTCTTGAAGTTGATGATCATGACGATTACCGTCCAAATCTGGCGGATATCGTACCGTACGAAGCGATTCGTCCATACGATGTGCGCAGAGTGGTGGAAGACGTTGTCGATACCGACAGCTTCATGGAAGTTCAACCTGAATTTGCACGCAATATCGTGGTCGGACTGGCACGCATCAAAGGCGAAACGGTTGGCCTTGTGTGCAACCAACCGAAAGTCATGGCAGGCGGACTTGATATCGATTCGTCGGATAAAGCAGCGCGATTCATTCGTTTCTGTGATTCGTTCAACATTCCGTTGATCACATTTGAAGACGTGACAGGCTTTTTCCCGGGGATCAAGCAAGAACACGGTGGCATCATTCGCCACGGAGCGAAAATCCTTTATGCGTATTCAGAAGCAACCGTGCCGAAAATGACAGTTATTTTGCGTAAAGCGTATGGCGGTGCGTATGTGGCGTTGAACTCGAAATCGATCGGTGCAGACCTTGTGTATTCATGGCCGAATGCGGAAATCGCGGTTATGGGACCTCAAGGGGCGGCCAACATCATCTTTGCGAGAGAAATCGCAGCAAGCGATAACCCGGAAGCGACGCGTGCAGCGAAAATCGAAGAATACCGCGTGAAGTTTGCGAATCCATATGTGGCCGCTGCAGC
>JBFIXY010000086.1:0-6943 GCA_041605655.1 Planococcus sp. (in: firmicutes)
GAAACCATTTGAAGCGGACCGTCTGGCCACGCAGATCAATCACATCATGCAAAATCAGTCTTTGGCGGATAATCCGAAGAAAAGGGCCGAACTGAAAAACAAGGAAATCGTTGCGTTGATGAGGGAAATCGGGATTCCCCCGCATATTCAAGGATATCATTACTTGAAAGAGGCGATCTCTCAAGTGATGGACAATCCAGCATTGCTCAACAAAGTGACTAAGGAACTTTATCCGAATGTTGCAGAGCGATTGGATTCAACACCGACGCGTGTTGAACGATCCATTCGTCATGCCATTGAACTGGTTTGGAGCCAAGATGATACGCGGCATATTTCTGCGATATTCGGATACAGCGAAGAGTTGTTGAAAAACAAACCGACCAACTCGAAATTCATTGCAATGATTGTCAATAGCACCAAAAAAGGGCAAGAAGAATAACTCCATCATGCCAATTACACCGCCTTTCACACTTTATTAAGTGCTGCCAGGCGGTTTTTTTAATTTAAGAAAAGTGTTATTGTGAGTGGATCGGCCATTGTGGATTTTCAGCTATGCGAAAGACTTTAATGCTATCAGCGATTATGCTATAAAAGCATCATTGGTGAGAACACAAATCTCGCGGAAAGAAGATGATTAATGTGTCTGAACTGAAAATATACGCTCATCGAGGTGCAGCCGCATTTTCGCTTGAGAACACATGGAATGCTTTTCATAAAGTTAGCAATTTTGGCGTGGGCATCGAGTTAGACCTTCAAATTACAAAAGACGGCGTTGTTGTCGTTTATCATGACGATAATCTCAAACGGCTCAGTGGTAAAAATCTGGCTATTGCAGATGTGGAATACAATTTGATAAAGAATGTGAAAATCGGAAAGAGATGGCACCGGTTATTCCAATCCGATCTTATTCCGCTTGCTTATGAAGTCCTGCAATGGGCAGAAGAAAAGGGCGTTCCTTTAAATCTCGAGTTGAAAAGTTCGTTTCTGAAACACCCGAATGGTCCGCAAATAATCGCAGCGATGCTTGAGAGGATAAATGATTTCCACATATCTTCGTTTCATCCGGAACTTCTTAAAGAGATGAAAGGTTTGCTGCCGGAAGTGGAGATGGCCTTGATCATCAATAAAAAAACGCCCTTAGCTTTATTGCAAGAAATGCATTGGGTGGATAGCATTCATCTTCACAAACGTCTCTACTCGAGACAGTTTCTACAAGGGCTCGATCGCAGTGGGAAAATGATCCGGGTCTATGGGCTTCGGGGTGGTGAAGCTGTCATCACAAAACGTGTCCCTGAATTGAACGGCATCATCACGGATTATCCGAATCGGGTAATAAAAAAATTGCGGCCACCCTTACATGGGTAGCTGCAATTTTTTGTTGGGTGCTATTTTTGGAAACGTTTTGATACATTTCCTTTTTTGCGGTCGCGGTTCAATAGGAAGCCTGCAAAAAAACCGATTCCCAGCACGACGAAAATGGTGCCAAGCGTAAACTGCATCCATAATGCCGGATAAGGCTCAAGCAATTTATTGAACAGCGTATCGCGCATCAATTTGATGCCATATGCTGCAAGAATGCCCGGAATGAGCAAGATGATAAAAGCAATTAGGCGTCCCATAGTTCCACTCCTTCTTTGTCTATTGTTTGCTAATTTGCTCTTGCTTGTCAAGAAACTCTTCCTGCTGTACGCTGTAAAGAGCATTGCAAGAAATTGCATATATTAAACGGAAAGGTATGAAGTCCTTTGCAAAATGTTGTAGTAATTGGAGGCGGAGTAGGCGGTTCTGCCATTCTTCAGATTTTATTGGAATCGGAACATTTGAACGTTTACGGTGTAGCTGACTTGAACTTACAGGCTCCAGCCATCTTGACCGCACAACAAAATAACATCCGAATAAGTAAGGATTTTCGTGATTTCATCAATGTGGATGTTGACATGGTCTTTGATGTATCGGGTAGTGAAGCTGTGCAAAACGAATTGCCGGATTTGTTCCCGCAAAAAACGGTGATCATCCCTGGCAGCATCGCCAACGATTTGGTGCGCTTAGTCAACGAAAAAGAGCGGTTCTCAATGATGATGAGCGAGGTCAACCACAAGCAAAACATTATTTTCAATTCGATCGAAGAAGGTATGATCGGCATCGATCGGAAAGGGCACATCAATTTTATCAACAAAAGTGCTTCGCGCATGATTGAAGTCGAAGTCAAAGAAGCGATGGGCCAACCTATTAACGAATTGATCACGATGAGTGAGTTGCCGAGGATTTTTGAAACCGGACGGACCGAGTTGAACCGGGAGCTCGTTTTGAAAAACGGCATGAAAATTGTCACGTCCCGCTTCCCGATGGTGGACGAGTACGGAGAAACGATCGGCGCCTTTGCGGTGTTCAAGGACATTTCGGAAGTAGTGTCGCTCGCTGAGCAGATTACCGATTTGAAGGAAGTACAAACGATGTTGCAAGCGATTATTGCTTCAAGCGATGATGCGATTTCAGTTGTCGACGAAAAAGGCGTCGGTTTGCTTGTTAATCCGGCTTATACGAGAATAACCGGTCTTGAAATGGATCAAGTGATCGGACAGCCTGCATCAGCCGATATCTCAGAAGGGGAAAGTATGCATTTGAAGGCGCTTCGAACCCGGAAGCCATATCGCGGTGTCAACTTGAAAGTCGGTCCGTTAAATCGGGAAGTCATCGTGAACGTTGCCCCGATTATCGTGGACAATAAATTAAAAGGCAGCGTCGGCGTCATCCACGACACGACGGAAATTCGTTCACTTATGAAAGAACTGGATCGTGCACGGAGCATCATCCGAACACTCGAATCGAAATATACGTTCGACGACATTATCGGCTTGTCTTCTGAAATGCAATTGAGCCTACAACAGGCGAAATTGGCTGCTCAAACATTGGTGACGGTTTTGCTGAGAGGGGAATCCGGAACAGGCAAAGAATTGTTCGCCCACGCCATACATAGCGAAAGCGAACGCAAGTTCAATAAATTTGTGCGGGTAAATTGCGCCGCCTTATCAGAAGAGTTGTTAGACAGCGAATTGTTCGGTTACGAGGAAGGGGCAATCCCTGGAAAGAGTGGAGAAAAGAGAGGTTTGTTCGAAGAAGCGAACAACGGCAGTATTTTCCTGGATGAAATCGGCGAATTGTCACCGATGATCCAAAGTAAATTGCTGCGGGTACTGCAAGAGCATGAAACATTGCGAATTGGCGGGACCAAGCCAAGACCTGTCAATGTCCGCGTAATCGCTTCGACAAATGCCAATATGGAAAAAGCGCTGCTCGCTGGGACGTTTCGCGAAGATCTGTATTACAGATTAAATCGCATGCCGATACTCATTCCGCCGCTGCGCAACCGCAAACAAGACATCCCGCGTATTGTGGACCGGCTGTTGATGAAGCTGAATCAGGAATACGGGCGCAATGTTGAAACGGTGACCGACAAAGCGATGCAATTATTACGGGTTTACGATTGGCCAGGCAATGTACGGGAACTTGAAAACGTCATCAGCCGGTCGATGATCTTCATGCAGATGAACGATAAGGTATTGACCGAAGAGCACATTCCGCTCAGTATGCTAAGAGCAACTGAAGCGAAAAACGAAGTTATCATCGAGTCGTCCGTTCCATTACAGGAACAATTGGATGCGGTGGAGCGGGGCATTTTACATCATTGTCTGTCGCAGTTTAAAGGCAATAAATCCAAGACGGCGAAACAATTGGACATATCGTTAAGAACGCTTTATTACAAACTTGAAAAATATGGTCTTATGTAATTTGCAATTTCTTGCACGGTTTTGCAAGAAATTGCAAAGAAATGGGCTGTTAAAACGAAATAAAGCGCTTACAAGCCTTATATAATGCGATTTTTTCTGTTTTAATTAAAAAGGAACGGGGTGAACAAATGACCACATTAACGCAAATAATGATGGAAATTTCATCGGAAGCCGACAATACGGTAGCAGTCGCTGCGGCGGCAGATTCCGAAGTTCTTGAATCCGTCAGTATGGCAATCGAACGCAATCTGGCGAACTTCAGGCTTTACGATGATGAAGTTAAATTGAAGGAAATGATCAACCGTGATTTTCCGCATTTGACCGACCATCCAAAAATCAAAATCAAACATGTAAGTAATACAACTCAAGCGGCAAAAGAAGCCGTCAAATCCGTTTTCATGAACGATTCGAACGTTTTGATGAAAGGGCATATACCGACTGCCGTCTTATTGAAAGCGGTATTGAATCCGGAATATGGACTGCGAACAGGCAATGTGTTGTCCCACGTAGCAGCATTTGAAATTGCTGGATTTGATCGATTGATCTTCATCACCGATGCGGGCATGAATATCGAACCGGATCTGAAACAAAAAGCACAACTCATAGAAAACGCAGTGTCAATCGCACGTTCAGTCGGAGTGGAAATGCCGGTAGTCGCGCCATTAGCCGCAGTCGAAGTCATCAACCCGACCATGCAGGCAACCTTGGACGCCGCCGCATTGACCGTCATGAACAAACGTGGCCAAATCAAAAATTGTATTGTCGAAGGGCCATTAGCTTTGGATAACGCAGTGTCTGTCACTGCGGCTCATCACAAAGGGATCACAGGCGAAACTGCAGGCCAAGCCGACATCCTGCTTGTACCTACTATCGAATCCGGCAACATCCTATATAAATCATTGGTCTATTTTGCAAAAGCGAAAGTGGGAGGCGTCATTGCCGGTGCGAAAGCGCCGATCGTTCTGACTTCCCGCGCAGACAGTGCTGAAACGAAACTTTACTCGCTCGCACTGGCAATCCGCTCATCAAACAATCAACAAACATACTAGGGGGACTTAACAATGGAAATTTTCAAAAAGATGGAACAGCACGACTACGAGCAATTGGTATTTTGCCAAGATAAAACTTCTGGATTAAAAGCAATCATTTGCATTCACGATACAACTTTAGGACCGGCACTAGGCGGTACGCGTATGTGGAATTATGCAACTGAAGAAGAAGCAATCGAAGATGCAATTCGTCTTGGACGCGGCATGACGTATAAAAACGCAGCAGCAGGCTTGAACTTGGGCGGCGGTAAGACTGTTATCATCGGAGATCCATTAAAAGATAAAAACGAAGAAATGTTCCGCGCATTCGGCCGCTTTATCCAAGGCTTAAACGGCCGTTATATTACAGCTGAAGATGTGGGTACAACTGTTGCAGACATGGACTTGATCCATGAAGAAACTGATTTCGTTACAGGTATTTCTCCGGCGTTCGGTTCATCGGGCAATCCATCACCAGTAACAGCTTATGGCTGCTATATCGGGATAAAAGCTGCTGCGCTCGAAGCATTCGGCGACGATTCACTTGAAGGCAAAACTGTTACTGTACAAGGTGTCGGAAACGTAGCGTATACACTGTGCGAACATTTGCATCAAGAAGGCGCAAAACTGATCGTTACAGATATCAATGAAGAAGCAGTAGCTCGCGCAGTGAAAGATTTTGGAGCGACAGCTGTTGCACCGAACGAAATTTACTCCCAGCAAGCGGATATTTTCGCACCATGTGCGATGGGAGCGATCATCAACGATGACACGATTCCACAATTGAAAGTGAAAGTTGTTGCAGGTTCTGCGAACAACCAATTGAAAGAAGAGCGTCACGGCGATGCGCTTGAAGCAGCAGGAATCGTCTACGCACCGGATTTCGTTATCAATTCAGGCGGCGTGATCAACGTTGCGGATGAGTTATACGGATACAACAACGAACGTGCGATGAAACGCGTTGAAACAATTTACGACAGCATCACGCGCATCTTTGCTATCGCGAAACGCGATGGCATTCCAAGCTACCAAGCAGCTGACCGTATGGCAGAAGAACGCATTGATCGCATGCGCAAATCAAGAAGCCAATTCTTGCGCAACGGACACAACATCATCTCAAGACGCTAATGGCATGCAGGCACGGCTGATTTATTTCGGCTGTCGCCTGCTGCTTGTGTAAATTATAGAAAAAAGAAATGGAGGGGTCGCTGTGCAAAAACAACAGCAACGGATTTTGGTCTTAAATCCAGGTTCGACTTCGACTAAGATCGGTGTTTTTGACAACGATATCCTGATAATGGAAAACACCATCCGCCATTCAACGGAATCGCTTGAACAATTCAACTCGATCATCGATCAGTTTGAATTCCGTAAACAGACGATCTTAGAAGCTCTGGATGAAGAGGGCATGAATGTTTCAAATTTATCAGCAGTTTGTGGGCGCGGCGGATTATTACGCCCGATCGAAGGCGGAACATACGCAGTCAATGACGCAATGTTAAAAGACTTGCGCAAAGGTGTATCAGGTCAGCACGCATCGAACCTTGGCGGCATCATTGCTTACGAAATCGCGCAAGCGCTCAACATCCCGTCGTTCATCGTGGACCCGGTTGTCGTCGATGAACTAGACCCAATCGCACGTGTATCCGGTTTTGCGTTGATCGAACGAAAATCGATATTTCATGCATTGAACCAAAAAGCGGTTGCACGTCGTTACGCGAAAGAAAGCGAACGCGCCTATAGCGACTTGCGATTGATCGTCGTCCACATGGGCGGAGGGATTACCGTAGGGGCGCATATCGGCGGGCGTGTCGTGGATGTCAATAATGGTCTTCATGGCGATGGGCCGTTCAGTCCGGAACGAGCGGGAACGGTGCCAGCAGGTGATTTGGTCGATTTATGCTTCTCGGGGCAATATTACCGTCAAGAAATCATGAAAATGCTGGTCGGACAAGGCGGACTTGTCGGTTACTTGGATACAAATGACGCTGTCAAAGTGGAAAAACGGATTCAAAAAGGCGACAAAGAAGCGGAACTTGTGTACGAAGCGATGGCTTATCAAGTCGCGCGCGAAATCGGTTCTGCAAGTGCCGTATTAGAAGGTAAAGTAGATGCCATCATTTTGAC
>JBFIXY010000087.1:0-6906 GCA_041605655.1 Planococcus sp. (in: firmicutes)
TATGAAGACTGCGGAAGCCGCGACAACGAGCGGACAGGTCGATTTGATGATCATCCTGTTCGCAGGCTTGTACATCATTCTAGGCATCGGGACGATTGTTGTACTGACACGCATGTATAAACGAAATCCGGTTGAAAAAGAACTGGCTGACCGGGAAGCGAGAAAAGGCGGTGAACAAGAATGACATTAGAAATTATCGGAATATCGATTTTATGGTTGTTCTTGTTCTTGTATGTCATCGTCGCATCCATCGATTTCGGCGCAGGCTTTTTCAATGCCTATAGCGCGTTTGCCAATAAACAGCATATCTTGACCGGTATCATTCAGCGGTATTTGTCGCCGGTGTGGGAAGTGACGAATGTCTTTTTCGTCTTTTTCTTCGTCGGCATTATCGGGTTCTTCCCGCAAACCGCATTTTATTACGGCACCACTTTGTTGGTGCCGGCTAGCATCGCTTTGATCTTGCTGGCGATTCGCGGCTCTTATTACGCGTTTGCAACGTACGGAGCAAAAATAGATCACCGCGGTTATATCTTTATGTACGGCATGTCGGGGTTATTGCTCCCGGCATCGCTGTCACCGGTGTTGGCCATGTCAGAAGGCGGTTTTATCAAGATGGATGGCAATTCTCCGTATCTGGATTATTTGGCGCTTTTCACTAGCCCATTGACGTGGAGCATCGTCGTGTTGAGCTTGGCCGCAGTGCTGTACATTTCAGCTGTTTTCCTGACTTGGTATGCAAGCAAGGCCGGTGATGCGAAGGCGACCCACCTGATGCGCAAATACGCATTGCTATGGGCGGGTCCGACCATCATCACCGCAACTGGAATCATTTTTGAATTGAGCAGCCACAATGTGGAACATTACGAGCGTCTGCTTAATCTATGGTGGATTTTTGGCTTGTCGTTCCTATTATTCCTCGGTACGGTTTATCTGCTTTGGAAGCGGCGCAATTACGGCTGGGCTTTCATCTTGCTCGTCGGGCAATTTTTCACCGCCTTTTTCGCTTACGGTGTTTCCCATTATCCGTATTTGCTTTACCCGTATTTGACAATCTACGATAGTTTCACGAATGAAACGATGGCCATCGCATTGATCATCGCATTTATAGCAGGGCTTGGTTTGTTATTGCCTTCGCTGTACCTGCTGTTCAGGTTGTTCTTATTCGATAAAGATTACGTTAAAGGGAAATCGGACTATCACGCATAAGGGAGGAAATAGAGATGCAGGATTTTCTAATATTCTATGCGCCATTCATCGTTCTAATCAGCGCCATTGTGGCTGCTTTCTGGATTTCCCTGAAAGATGGAGTTGTCACAAACGATAAAAAATAACATGCGCGTGCAGGCTTTTCGCCTGCCGCGTTTTTTCTTTGAAGCGGAAAGAGGGCGTACGAACAGCGCTCTTTGAAATCTGCATTCAGTAGTGAATATTGCCATTGCCCTATGTTATAATGACGGAATGTGAAATGGAGTGAACGAATTGAAACCAGTACAGAAAAATGACAGGCTATTAGTCCATGTGGAAGATTTGACGCATGACGGTGCGGGCGTCGCGAAAGTGGACGGTTATCCGCTGTTTATCCAAGGTGCGTTGCCAGGAGAAGATGTGCACGTACATGTTCTTAAGACATTAAAATCGTACGGCTTTGCCAAATTGCTAGAAATTCAAAACGCATCACCTAATCGGGTAGATGCACCGTGTCCCGTCTTTGATGCATGCGGCGGCTGCCAAATTCAGCATTTGTCTTATGAAGGACAAAAGGGATTCAAACAAAAAATGGTGCGCGACGCAATCACACGCATTGGGAAATTGCCGGACGTCCCGGTTCATGCAGTTAAAGGCATGGAAGATCCGTGGCGCTACCGTAATAAATCACAAATTCCGTTCGGAGTTCAGAATGGTCAAACTGTAGCCGGTTTTTACGAGAGCCGCTCGCATAATATTGCGGATACAGACGTTTGCCTAATCCAGACATTAGAAGCAGATGCGATTATGAATGGCTTGAAACAGAGCTTGGTTGAAATGGGCATCGAACCGTATGAAGAACAAACACATCGCGGCCAGCTGCGTCACGTAGTCGTCCGCAAAGCACGGGCGACCGGTGAAATCATGGTCGTGCTCGTAACGAAGAAAAAGAAATTTCCGCAAGCAGACAAAGCAATCGAACTTATCCGTTCTCTTGTTTCAGACACAGTATCAATCATTCAGAACATCAATTCTGAAAAGACCAACGTCATTTTTGGCAATGAAACAGTGGTGCTTTGGGGCAAAGAAGTGATCGAAGACCGTATTGGCGACGTACGTTTCGAGATTTCCGCGCGATCTTTCTATCAGATCAATCCGATCCAAACCGAGACGCTTTACGGACAAGCGCTTGAATATGCCCAATTGACAGGCACTGAGACGGTCATTGACGCGTATTGCGGCATCGGGACCATCTCGCTATTTTTAGCGCAGCAAGCGAAATTTGTCATGGGTGTGGAAATCGTTCCACAAGCGATTGAAGATGCTAAACGCAACGCCGAATTAAACGGCTTCACCAATACATTGTTTGAGGCAGGACCTGCCGAGCAAGTCATTCCAAAATGGTATAAAGAAGGTAAGACAGCAGACGTCCTAGTCGTTGATCCGCCGCGCAAAGGCTGCGACGAGCAATTATTGCGAACCATTTTGCAACAGCGTCCGGGACGCGTTGTTTATGTTTCATGCAATCCATCAACACTCGCTCGTGATTTGCGGATTCTTGAAGACGGTGGCTACCGCACGAAAGAAGTGCAACCGGTCGATATGTTCCCGCAAACTACCCATTGCGAAGCGGTGGCTTGGTTGGAATTGGCTGAGTGAAATCATTCATGAATAGAGATGCAAAATGCCGGACACTGAGTCCGGCATTTTTTCTATTGGATTGGAACAGCCCTGAAATGTGTCAGAGGATGAATAAATGGACAAAAAATAGAATTTTCAATATATTTAGCGTAAGGCTATTATTAGATCTCCCGGTTTCTAAGTAGACAGGAGGAGTAGAAAATGGGCAGGGCAAAACTTCTTTACCGCCTAGGGATGCACCGAGCAAAAAAAAGGATGTTAAATGAGTTCGGAGATAAGTTTTGGCAAGAATTCAAACACAGTGCGGATGACTGGATGGAGGAAATTTTACCGAAAGTGCCGGATATCGGTAATAGCGTATTTCGCACAAGTTATGATATGTGCCCGGCATACATCGCTTGGTACAAAACCTTGATAGCAATGGGATTTTCAAGTGAAGAAGCGGGTGAAGAGCTGTGGGCTATTTCGGAAGATTTGTTGGCGCTAATTCCTAAAGGAAAGGTGAAGTTAGCGATGAAAGGGCACATGGCAGGATTCCGAGATGATGCAGCATTGCACGAACAGCGTGATAAAGCAGGCAAACTCCATCCTTACGATTGGAAAATCGCATTCACGGAAGTGGATGAAGATCATTTCAAAATTGATATAACAGAATGCGCGATGATGAAACTCAGCGAGGATTTTGATGCGTTAGGCATGTTCCCGACGTTGTGTCGCATTGACTTTCTGGCTGCCAATGTGATGGGCAATGGCTTTTCGCGCACAAAAACCTTGGCCGATGGCGACGAATGCTGCAATTGCATGTATGCAGTAGGCGGCACATGTGAATGGAATCCGAAGAGCGGATTTGTAGATAGAAAATAACTGCAGAAGGGGTGGGACAAGATGAAAATTGGTATTATTGTCCATTCCATGACTGGTCATACGTACAACGTAGCGGAGGAATTGAGTCAAAAACTAATGGACAAAGGTCATATGGTCGAGTTCGAAAAAGTGGTGCCTGCAAATGAAGAGGAAACAAATCCGGCAAATGTAGAATTGACAAAAATCCCCCCGATTGATTCTTATGAGCTTGTGATATTTGGGGCGCCCGTTCATAGGTTTGCGGTGTCGGCTGCAATGCGAGTGTATTTAGAGCAATTGTCAGAGATGGAAGGGGTAATGACGGCTTTATTTGTTACGGAAGGGTTCCCATTTCCGTTTATGGGGGGCAATCGCGCAATTGGTCAGATGAAAAAAATCTGTGAATCCAAAGGAGCCGATGTCTATGAAACGGGAGTTATCAACTGGTCGCGCAAAACTCGGCAAGCTAAAATTGAAGACATGATCGATCGCTTTTGCGACTTTTCAGATCGGCCGCTCAAAGGACAGGCGGCAAAATGAAATAAAAGAAAAAATATATTATATTTCAGCAAGCGAAAGGTTTTAAATGAGTGCTTTAGAGGTAAAGAAAGGAGAGTAAATTACTAAGGAGAGAACGAACATCATGGAACAGATACCAGAATCGAAATTCGAAGATAAACGCTCCATCATCATTGATCATTTAGTAGAACAAAATGTGTTTAAAATAGATGGTAGACAACTATATGAATTGTCATTGTATGAATTGATGAAAAGTTATACAGAAGAAGTTTAAATTGACCAAACGGCACGTTTATCGCTTTTGCTACAATACTCTTGGTCTTCTTTCTCAAATAACCGTATCAATCAATTGATGAAACGGAAAGAGAAGAGAGTTATTCGCAAACTGTAGCTACAAAAATGCAATGCCCCCCGAAGCTGTCCTCAAATTGAGAACAGCTTTTTTGTTTGAAAAGGCGTAACGGCGGCGAATATGTTACACTAGAGGCATCGAAAAGAAGGTGGAATAGAACATGAATTTTATAGAACAATTAAACCCAATTTGGCAAGAAAAGTGGGAAAAAGCAGGCTTTGAAAGTGCGATGCCAATTCAAGAGCAAATGATTCCAGAAATGTTGGCAGGCAACGATATCGTTGCAGAATCTCCAACCGGTTCAGGGAAGACATTGGCTTATTTATTGCCGATTTTGCAACGCATCAACCCAGAAAAACCAGCAATCCAAGCGATGATTATCGCTCCATCTCAGGAATTGTCGATGCAAATCGTCAATGTGGTCCGCGACTGGATTGAAGGAACGGATATCACAGTGACGCAATTGATTGGCGGAGCGAATATGCAGCGCCAATTGGAAAAATTGAAGAAAAAACCGTCGATTGTTGTCGGCACGCCAGGACGTCTCAACGAATTGGTGAAAAACAAGAAATTGAAAATGCACGAAATCCGTATGCTGGTCCTTGATGAAGGAGATCAATTGATGGCGCGTGAACACCGAAACGTCATGAAAGATCTTATTGAAAAAACCCAGCATGACCGTCAACTTGTATTGGTGTCGGCGACGATTACCGAAGAAGTGGAGCTTGTTGCAGATCGATTGATGCAGCACCCGACCCGCCTGAAAGTAAAAGCTGCAGATATGCCGATGCAAGGCAAAGTGACGCATTCGTTCATCAAAGTGGACGAGCGGGACAAAACCGAAATGCTGCGCAAGATCTCGAATCTTGAAAATGTTAAAGCATTGGCATTCGTCAATAACTTGGATCAATTGCTGATGAAGGAAAACAAATTGAAATACCGTGATGCGAAAATCGTTGCATTGCATTCGGAAATGAAAAAAGATGAGCGCAAAAAAGCGCTAGATCAGTTCCGTAAAGGAGAAGTATCCGTCTTAATTGCGACAGAAGTGGCTGCGCGTGGATTGGATATCGATCAAGTGACGCATGTTATTCATGTCGATGTCCCACAGACGGTTGAACAATATCAGCACCGTTCAGGAAGAACCGGTCGTGCCGGGGCAGACGGTGAAGTATTAACGCTTCTAGCTTATTCAGATGAGCGTCATTATAAAAAATTCACGAAAGAGCTTCCGTCAAAACCGGTTCAAAAAATTCTTCACGGAGGCCAGTTGATTGAAGGGAACAGCAAAACAGTTTCTGTAAAGGGGAGTAAAAAATGACTTTCCAAGAAAAACTGGAACAATATGCTGAACTGACGGTCAGAGTTGGTTTGAATGTTCAGAAAGACCAGCTCGTCATGATCAATACGACGATTGATACCGTTGAATTTACACGGCTTGTTGTAGCAAAAGCATATGAAGCCGGTGCAAAGCGCGTCCATGTCAATTACACAGATCCGGTTCAAACGAGAACCCATTTTGAAATGGCACCAGATGAAGCCTTTACCGAGTATCCGCAATGGTCTGTTGAACAGCGGGATGAAATCATCAATACCGGCGGGGCATTCTTGTGGATTGATGCTGACGATCCGGATTTATTGACTGGTATACCGACAAAACGGTTATCGGATTCCCAAAAGTCCGCAGGCAAAGCGTTAGAGCGCTATCGCCAAGCTGTTGGCACGGATAAGGTTGCATGGTCGATCATCGCAATTCCGTCAAAAGGATGGGCGCAAAAAGTATTTCCTCAACTTGAAGAGAGCCAGCAAGTCGAGGCCTTGTGGGAAGCCATCTTTAAAACCGTTCGAATTGGCGAAGGGGATGCTGTTGAGCAGTGGAAGCAACATATTCAATTGCTCGAGCGCCGCGCTTCACAATTGAACGAAAAAAGGTTCAGCAAATTGCATTATCAGGCTCCTGGAACCGATTTGACAATTGCACTGCCGGACAAACATATTTGGATGACGGGTGCCGCGAAAACACCGCAAGGCGAGCCGTTCATCGCAAACATGCCGACCGAGGAAGTTTATACCGTACCATTGAAATATGGTGTGAACGGGACAGTGTCCAATACAAAACCGCTTGTCTATCAAGGAAATATCATTGACGGGTTCACATTGGAATTTGTTAAAGGGAAAATTGTCAAAGCAACAGCGAAGCAAGGACAAGAACTATTGGATGAAATGATTCAATCGGACGCTGGAGCTGCATATCTAGGCGAAGTGGCATTGGTGCCGCATCACTCGCCGATTTCGGATTCAGGCATCTTGTTTTTTAATACCTTATTTGATGAAAATGCGTCCAACCATTTGGCGATTGGTGA
>JBFIXY010000088.1:0-6878 GCA_041605655.1 Planococcus sp. (in: firmicutes)
GGCCGTCCAGATATGGCGATGGCAGGAGCTAAAGATCCCGAGAAATTGGAAGCAGCGTTGGAATCTGTCTACGAACAGCTCAAATAGGTTTTATTAATGAAGGTTATCGTTTATAATGTTATTCAGGCAGCGAGAGTCAGATTCTCCTATCTAAATCCGAAAGCGAGGTGCTTGTCGTGAGTTCATTTGATCAAACAATGAAATTCAATCCGTCTGAAGAATCGATGGAGCAAGAAGTGAAACATGTGATGCTCCAAGTGCATTCGGCACTTGAAGAAAAAGGCTATAACCCGATTAATCAGATCGTCGGATATTTATTATCAGGTGATCCGGCTTATATTCCTCGCCATCAGGATGCTCGCAATATGATTCGCAAACTCGAACGGGATGAAATTCTGGAAGAGCTTGTGAAATTCTATATTAAAAAGAATAATGGGGAACAACAATGAGGATAATGGGATTGGACGTCGGTTCGAAAACTATCGGCGTCGCCATCAGTGATGCATTGGGCTGGACGGCACAGGGAATCGAAACGGTTAAGATCAATGAGGAAGCTGACGATTTCGGCATGGCCCGCCTCGGTGAATTGATCAAACAATACGAAGTGACTCAAGCTGTTGTCGGCTTTCCTAAGAACATGAACAATTCAATTGGCCCACGTGCAGAAGCATCGCAAAAATTTGCAGCTTTGCTCGAAGAAGTATATGCTATACCAGTAGTACTTTGGGATGAGCGGCTAACGACGATGGCAGCAGAGAAGATGTTGATCTCTGCGGATGTGAGTCGCAAGAACCGCAAAAAAGTGATCGACAAGATGGCCGCAGTAATGATTCTGCAGGGCTACCTTGATTTTAAAAAATTATGAGGTGACGCAAATGGAACACGGACAAGAGCACATTACAGTCGTTGATGAAAACGGCAACGAACAATTATTTGAAGTATTATTCACATTTGAATCAGAAGAATTCGGAAAATCATACGTATTGTATTTCCCGGTAGGCGCTGAAGAGGATGATGAAGGCGAAATCGAAATCCAAGCATCTTCATTTACTGAAAACACTGATGTTGACGGTAAAATTGCAGGCGGAGAACTTCGCCCGGTTGAAACAGATGAAGAGTGGGATATGATCGAAGAAATGCTTAACACTTTCCTTGATGAAGAAGAAGAAAACGAAGAGCAGTAATCTTAAAATGGAAGGGACGGAATTGCTTGCTGATTCCGTCTTTTTCTTTTGCCAGAAATTCGGTATACTGGAAAAGGAAAAGCTAAGGGGGGGAACCCGTGGACAAGCAGTCGAAAAAAGAGATTATGTTCGAACGGATGAAAGAAAAGAAAAAAGAAGTGAAAATAGTTAGACGCATTGTGGCGATTGTCGCACTGGTAATCCTTTTGATTGTCGGCATCGTTGGATTCCAAGCATATAGCTATGTGAGTGAAGCCTTGAAACCGATCGATCCGGATTCTGATCAAGTCGTGGAAGTGGAAGTGCCAATCGGCTCAAGCCTAGATAGCATCGCGGAGCTTCTTGAGAAAAACGGCATTGTCAAAGATGCGCGCATCTATAAATATTACGTGAAATTCAATAACGAGTCGGAATTCCAGGCAGGTACATACGGCTTGCTTCCTTCAATGACGTTCGATGAGATCACGCAAAGCTTAAAAACCGGCAAAGTTTATCGCGAGCCGTTATTTACAATTACGGTGCCAGAAGGGCTGACAATAAAGCAAATTGCTGAAAATGTAGTCGCTAAAAATACGGACTTCACAGCTGAGCAATTCATTGAGAAGATGAACGATGAAGCCTACATCGACGAGTTGATGGTGAGATATCCGACATTGCTGACTGATGAGATTAAAGGCGAAAATGTCCGCTTTGCTTTAGAAGGGTATTTATATCCAGCGACTTATCCGTTTTATGATGAAAAACCATCAATGAATTTGATCATTGAACAAATGCTCGATGCCACATTAGCAAATATTGCTCCATACGAGACAGTGCTGCAGGAAATGGGGAAAACACCTCATTGGCTATTGACGTTCGCCTCTCTTCTCGAAGAAGAAGCGACGTCGCAAAGCGACCGTCAAGCAATTGCTAGCGTTTTTTATAACCGCATGAAGAAAGACATGCCACTGCAAACCGATCCGACCGTCATCTATGCATTGGACGAAGATAAAAAACGGTTGTTTAACAAAGATTACGAGTTTAAACACCCGTATAGCACGTATACGAATAAAGGCTTGCCGCCAGGTCCAATCGCTGCAGCAGGGATTGAATCGATTCAAGCTGTATTGGATCCAGCTAGCACGGACTTCTATTATTTCCTAGCGGATTCCGATGGAAAAAACCATTTTGCTGAAACATATAAAGAACACCTAGCAAACCGGGATAAATATATTGGTCAATAAAACACGATAACCTGACAAGAAGGAAGCGACCTCGCATTCCTTCTTGTTTTATGTTAGTATAAGTAGTAATTTTTGCTAGCACGAGAAGGGGCTTGAACTATGGGACAACACCAATTGGCAGAGACGTTGGCGTCGATCAAAAGCTATGCTGTAGAGCATCATGTACCGATTATGGAAGAGCAGGGCATTGATGAGTTGACCCAGTTGTTGGATCAGCAAAAGCCGGCATCGATCCTTGAAATCGGGGCGGCGATCGGATTTTCAGCGATAAAAATGGCGGAAGCCTTGCCGGTTTGCCAAATCGACACAATTGAGCGCGATGACAGCAGGTTCGAGCAAGCGCAGAAGTTTATCGCAGAATCGGGATTTGAAGAGCGCATCCGCATTTTCCATGCCGATGCACTTGAGATGGACTTTTCGCGATTGCAGCCTTCATATGATGCGATCTTTATCGATGCAGCCAAGGGGCAATACGAGCGTTTTTTTGAAATGTACGAAACGCTATTGCCAGAAGGCGGAATCATTTATTGCGATAATATGCTGATGCACGGGATGGCCGACCAGCCTCTCGCCGATATACCTCGAAGAAAGCGGACGATGATCCGCAACATCAAGAAATTCAGGGAACACATGATGAACCACCCGCTTTATGAGGCGCAATTGCTGCCAGTAGGCGATGGCATCATGATCTGCACGAAAAAAGCCAATACAAAATAAGTTGATTTGCAAGGAGCTTGGAATAATGTCGAAAAACCGTCCAGTCGTAATCGGAATAGCAGGTGGGTCTGGCTCTGGTAAAACCAGCGTCACGAACTCCATTTATGAAGTGTTTAAAGAACATTCGGTCGTTGTGATCGAACAAGATTATTATTACAAAGACCAAAGCCATTTGGCTTTCGAAGAGCGTCTTGAAACAAATTACGACCATCCATTGGCATTTGATACAGAGCTATTAATCGGTCATGTCAATAAATTGCTAGACCGTGAAGCAATCGAAAAGCCGATATACAATTACGCAATTCACACGCGTGCAGAAGAGACCGTTCACATTGAACCGAAAGATGTTATTATTCTAGAAGGCATATTGGTCCTTGAAGACGAGCGTCTGCGTGATTTAATGGATATCAAGTTATTCGTCGATACCGATGGAGATTTGCGCATCATCCGCCGACTCATGCGGGACATCAATGAACGGGGACGTACAATTGACTCCGTTATCGAACAATACCTGACAGTTGTACGCCCGATGCACAACCAATTTATCGAACCGACGAAGCGCTATGCGGATGTAATCATCCCCGAAGGCGGCCAGAACGAAGTGGCAATCGACTTAATGGTTACAAAAATTAAAACAATTCTTGAATAGATTGCCAGATTATAATATGATGATACGAGACTGACGGATGCTAGTCATCTAGAGTCAGCGGTTGAAGGAGTGGGGATAAATGGCTAACGAAAAACAATTTCCAATGACAGCTGCAGGAAAGCAGAAGTTGGAGGATGAACTGGACTTCCTAAAAACGATCAAACGCAAAGAAGTGGTTGAACGAATTAAAATCGCTCGTGATTTCGGTGATTTATCTGAGAACGCAGAGTATGACTCCGCAAAAGAAGATCAGGCATTCGTTGAAGGACGCATTTCAACACTAGAATCGATGATTCGCAATGCAGTGATTATAAATGAAAACGAATCGAATAAAGATATGGTCCGTTTGGGCACTACAGTAACCTTCATAGAAGTTCCAGACGGCGATGAAGAATCTTACACAATTGTCGGGTCTGCAGAAGCTGATCCACTTGAAGGACGGATTTCCAATGATTCGCCAATCGCGAAAAGCATGATTGGGCGCACTGCCGGCGAAATTGTCAAAGTGTTGACGCCAGGCGGCGAAATGGAACTCAAAATCGTATCCATCACTTGATTTTTAAAAAACGGCCATTCCAACAATGAATGGTCGTTTTTAGTAACTATCGCTCTCCCTTGGAACATAGCGTGTGCCGATTCGTCAAAATTATTATGGCTGCACGTTAACATTTTTAAAAGAGGAGGCATTTATATGGCCAATCAAGAAAAACGCTCCCCTTCTCGCATGAATAAGAAGAACCGGTCCAACTCGGTGTTGAATATGATGATCGGATTGGTTTTCACATTAATCTTAATCACTGCGGCATTTATCTTTATGGATAAAGAAGAAGGAAGCATTGAACAACCTGAATCGGTGAAGATCGCTCCTGATACAGATCAACCAGTCGTTGAAGAGCCAAAAGAGGATGAATCTGATGCAGGTGCTGAAGATTCAGAAGAAGTTGAAGCAACTCCTGAAGAGCCTGAAGCTGAACCGGAAGAAACTGAAGAAGGTACAGTGACAGGCGGCACCATCACAAAAGAAGACTCAAATGATCCCGTTGTAGAAGAAACAATTATCAATACAAGCTGGGAGCCTGTCGGCACAAGCCAAAAAGGTGAACATGTTTCGGTCTATCAAAAAGGGTCAGCGGATTGGAACGAAAAAATCAAAGCGATTTCATACGCTACTGGCTTAGCAGAAGACGATATGTACATCATGATGATTAAAAATGGCGGCGGTCCACAAAAATCGATTGGCGTCGTTCAGTCGAAAGACCAATCTAAGAAATACCGCGTCCATATGGAATGGGTTGACGGCGAAGGCTGGAGCCCAGTGAAACTGGATGTCCTAAAAACGCTGGAGGGCGCCTATTAATTAGGCGTCTTTTTTGTGGCGAGTTTTGGAGTGAATAATTGAAGAGTTTAAGAAGCAATGGTTACAGTCGCTCCGGTCGCTTAGGGCATGGCTCCCTGACGCGCCTCGCTAAGATATCATTCAATATAAAGTAAGATGGCAGTAGAAACACTATTATTACTTCTGCGTAATGGAAGCCATCGACTTTAATCGAATTGATGAAAACATTCATTTTTCAATTACAGAACGCAACACAATAACGGAACTTAAACAATAGAAGGGAAGTAACATACATGAAAATCGGTGTAATCGGTGCAATGGAAGAAGAGGTTCATTTACTGCGCGCAAGTCTTGATAGTGTGAACACAGAGGAAGTAGCTAATTGTGAATTTACTTCAGGAACTTATAAAGGTCAGGAAGTCGTATTGTTGAAAAGTGGAATCGGCAAAGTGAATGCTGCGATGTCAACGACATTATTGCTTCAGAAATACAAGCCGGACGTTATCATTAATACAGGATCGGCGGGTGGATTTGATGCGGACCTTGAAGTCGGTGCGATTATCATTTCCGACGAGGTGCGCCATCATGATGTAGATGTCACGGTATTTGGTTATGAGATGGGCCAAGTACCTCAAATGCCTGCTGCTTTCCTATCCAGCGCAGACTTGATGGAACATGCAGTAAAAGCGGTTGAAGAGCTTGGGGAGCATGCATATGCAGTCGGACTTATCGCTACAGGAGATTCGTTCATGGATAACGCAGAGCGCGTTGAAGTTGTGCGCGGCCATTTCCCGGGCATGAAAGCTGCAGAAATGGAAGCGGCGGCTGTCGCTCAAGTGTGCCACCAATTCGGAACGCCGTTTGTCGTGATTCGCGCGCTATCGGATATCGCGGGCAAGCAGTCCAATATATCATTCGAAGAATTCCTGCCCGTGGCAGCGAAACATTCTACGCAGATTGTGTTAAACGTTGTCGAACGCATAGCTGGTCAATAACAAAAAGAAAAAGCTGGACGCGGCGCAATGGCCGCTTCCAGCTTTTAAACTTTTTTCAATGTGAATGTACTGACCATCAACAACGAGCACAGCAAGAACAAGAACATATATGCGACCGCCGGAATGACCGGAAGGCCGAAATAAGATAAAGTGACAAGCGTACCAGCTGCAGTGATCGGCAAGCCAGTAAAATAACCAGTGGATTCAGCAATATTGAAACGCGCCAAGCGGAATGCGCCTGTTGCGATGTAAATAACAGTGAATGCCATACCTGCAATGCCGAAATCGACAAGCACTAATTCATACATCAAAATCGCAGGTGCGACGCCGAATGAAATGATGTCGCTCATTGAATCGAGTTGTTTGCCAAGTTCAGATTCTTGGTTGAACTTCCGTGCTACTATTCCGTCGAAGCGGTCTAAAAATGCAGCGATGAAGATAAATAATACACTGAAGCTATAATAGCCATTTAGCGCTGCCATCAATGATGCACCACCAAATGCCATATTGCCGATTGTGATCATGTTAGCGGTTTGGGACCTCAATTTTTTAATTGAGTGATCCATTCGTTCTATGAGTAACAATGGAGAACACTCCTTTTCCATAAACTTCTTCAGTTCATTATACTGCCTAAGGCCAAAAAATGGTAGACTATTTTAAGCAACGGAGGTGTCTGTGTGAAGAAAAAAATATATCAACATTCAATTGAACTGACAAATGGGCCGTTGACTTCCAACTTGCTCAAACAATTCGCCCAGTCACGGCTTAGCCGCA
>JBFIXY010000089.1:0-6873 GCA_041605655.1 Planococcus sp. (in: firmicutes)
AAGCACCTGAAGGCGAATAAACTCTAAAATAAATATCCTGGAAACACAAAAAGAGAGAAATCCACCAAGGATTTCTCTCTTTTTTCGATTCTCATTTTTTCATTTCTTTATGCGTAAAGGGGCATTTTCCTTGAATCGGCTCGCTGTCGTCGCCGATGAAAAATTGCTTCCATTCGTTATGCGTCGGATCGCCGAAATGGCTGATATCCGGATGCGTCGGCAAGTGATCCCAAGCTTCCACGCGCGAACGGACCTTTTCCCGCGACATGACGCCGCCTTTTTCCGTGCCTTTCAAGCCTTCGAAAATACGGCGCGGCTGGAATCCGAGCACCATGGCATTGCCAAGATGACGGGTTTTGCGCTGCTTGTAAGCAGGGGTATTGCCGAAAACAAAAATCGGTTCACCATCGAACGTGAAGTCCCATAAATAATGATCCGGGTCGCGCGGTGCATCAGCCGGCCATTCGGTTATATCGACGTCGTGCATATATTGCAGCAACTCCCAGAATTGCTTGCGGTATTTTTCAAGCGTTCCTTCTGTTTCAAACGGCTCGACAAAGACGAACAAGCCGTGTCGTTTGTGTTTCGGATCCTTGAATAGCTCAAGGAAACTCGAAACCGCAGCCGGTAAATTGCTCCAATCATCCTGCGTCACATACGCATAGCGAAGTTCGCCTTTCAATTCACCGCTCATTCCGAAATAGCATGGGAACGTCTTATCAGTAACCGTATTGTGAAAGGTCTGGTATTCATTCAATAGCCATTCCGGCAAATCATTGCGGGTTTGAAAATCTTCTTTCGTCAATAAAGCGGTACTCGTTAAGTTCATAGAAATTCCTCCAATTCAGTAAAGAAAGCTTTCTTAAGGAATTTCCCTGCATCCACTAAGTTGAAACTACTGTAATCGTTTTATTTGATCAGATTCTGCTATTCAACGACATATTCATTTTCAGCCTGATAAGCGGGACCTTGTTCGGGTGTGAGCCATGCTTCCATTTTGTAAGTTCCAGGCGCAAGGTCTAGCGGCGGGACCTCGAGGTCATAACTCAATTCTTCTCCAGCTTCGATGGTTTCTTCACCGAGCATTTGGGCGAATGAACTGACAGAAGCAAGCGAGAATACTTGTTCACCATCTGCATTGAGAAGTGCAAAGTCAAAGCGCTGGCTGCTGGTGAAATTGAACGTCAACGCTTCATCCGTGCCATTCTTCACTGTATAGCGATAACCAGCATCAGCTTTTTCAAGTGTTGAGGTCACTTCTCCTTTTTTCTCCTCGCTTGAACCGCCGCCATATGAACCGTTTTCTGACGTGCCGCAAGCGCTCAGCAATACCAATAGCAAAGCGAGCAGCGATAGTTTCCATGTTCGCATACTGATTCCTCCTAATAAGGCGATTTACAAGTTAGACCGTTAACGGTGGATAAAAGTTACAACTAATTTCCAAAACAGCAAATTACCATTCAAACTACAACTGATTTATACTAATCTTACTTACTGAAGGAGGCAGACACGATGTCCGCGATTGCACGAGATTTTAAAGAGGCATTGATCGCCAAAGCGAAATGCCTGTCCACCAGTTCGCTGTATTTGCTGAAGTACATGGCAATCATACTGGTGCCGTTATACATTATTTATTTGTTTATATATTAATGCTAAATGAAGAAGGGCGATTCCGTGATAAACGGAATCGCCTTTTTTCATGCATCAATCAAGTAATTGAAGCTTCATAAATTGTCTGAATCGAGTTTGAGATGGTTGAATTGAATTCATCTTCCGACTGGTTGGCGCTGACACCTTCAGATAAGCCGCGCGAGAAGCTCGCAATCAGCCCGCTATTGGCAGCCAATTTTTCATTCGCTTCCTCGCGCGGATAACCGCCGGAAAGCGCAACGACACGGACGACGTGCGGATGATCGATCAATTCTTTATAGAAATTATCAACGGTCGGAATCGTCAATTTCAACATGACGTTCTCTTGTTCACCGAGTGAATCGAGCAGATTCAAAATTTCTTGTTTTAATAACTCTTCGCATTTTTCTTTTTCTGCGCTGTGGATATCCACTTCTGGCTCGATGATGGGCATAAGACCCGCAGCTAAAATCTGTTTAGCCACTTCGAATTGCTGTTCGACGACTTTGCGGATGCCTGATGGATTTGCTTCTTTGATAACGGAACGCATTTTCGTACCGAAAATATGACGTTCGTTAGCCCGCTGCAATAGTTCATCAAGATTTGGCATATCCTTCATCAATTGTACGCCTTCCGCTTCATCAGCCAAGCCTTTATCGACTTTCAGGAAAGGCACAACACCTTTTTCTTCCCATAAATAATCGGCGGTGTATTTGCCTTCGACTTTACGGTCCATTGTCTGTTCGAAAAGGATGGCTCCTAAAATCGATTCTGAATTGAACGACGGTGCGGTCATGACACGCGTTCGCATTTCATGGATCAAGTCGTACATTTCATCTTCGTTTGAGTATTGATCTTCGGATACACCATATAGCTTTAATGCTTTTGGTGTACTGCCGCCACTTTGATCAAGCGCAGCTATAAACCCTTTGTCATTTTTCACACGATTGAATTGTTGTTGGTTCATCGTCCCAGCTCCTTAGATAAATTTTTATCGGTTAAGCTATTAGAAAACCTTGCACCTTACAGTTTAACAATTAATGCCGGATTATTCAAAATATTTCTGTAGCCTAGGCTACAAGTACCCGACAGCCTCTACAAATGACCATTTAAAATTCAGTTCAACTTTATCGAATGATTAAAAATTGAATGTCACACCGGTCAATTGCTCAGAGACGTCCCAAAGTTTGCTGGCAACAGCTTTGTTTTCAGCTGCAGGGTGGGGCGAGTCGATAGCAGGATAACCTTTGCGGCTCCCTTTACCGTCAGGGCCGATGTATTCGCCGCCTTCGATGGAAAGGGAAGTCGCAGCGAAAATCGTCGGCAATGCACCCATATCCGGTGGCTGCAGGAATTTATACAATAATCCTTTTAAGAAATCCGGCGCATCTTTGCTGCCGATTTTGAAAAGGTTGGTTGCAGAGATGCCCGGATGGCAAGCAATGCTCATTGTCGATTTGTCATGTTGTTTCAAACGCTTGTCCAGTTCTTGCGCAAACATCAAATTCGCAAGCTTGCTTTGGCCGTAAAACTTCATCGCTTTATAGCCATTTGAGCCATCCAAATTGTCGAAGAAAATATCAGCGCCTTTATGAGCCAGGCTGCTGACGGTCACAATGCGTGATTCAGGCGTCGACGTAAGAAGTGGCAGAAGCAAGCCAGTCAATGCAAAATGGCCGAGATGATTGCTGCCGAATTGCAATTCGAAACCATCTTTCGTTTTCGAATAAGGCGGTGTCATAACACCAGCGTTATTGATCAGCAAGTCGAGCGTCGTGTATTTCTCTCGATAGCTTTCAGTAAAAAAGCGGATGCTGTCAAGATCGGCTAAATCGAGTTCCATAACATCTATGTCGGCATGGCGATAATCCGCTATGATCAAATCGCGTGCCATGTAGCCTTTTTCTAAATTGCGCACAGCCATAATGACACTTGCGCCTTGTTCAGCAAAGGTGCTGGCGGTTTCAAGGCCGATGCCACTGTTCGCGCCTGTAATGATAGCAGTTTTTCCGTGCAATGAATGAGGTATCATGAGATCAGCTCCTGAGTGGGTAAAAAGATTTCTTTTAAACGTATCATTAGTTACGTACATGAACAAACAGAACGGCTTTCATAGATAAGAAGTTAGCAGCGTAGCTCTAAGAGAGACTATCGAATTTTGCTCAATCAAACAGGCTTGTTAAGCGATCAAGTTATTTTAAAAAATCAAATGTCACACCTGTTAATTGTTCGGATACCATCCATAATTTGTTGGCCACTGTTTCGTCCAAAGCGGCAGGGTGAGGCATTTCCAAGGCAGGAAAGCCTTTCTTTGCGCCTTTGCCGTCAGGTCCGATGTATTCACCGCCGGTTAGTCCCTCATCAGTCGCTGCATGAACAGTCGCGAGAGCACCCATGTGCGGCGGCTGCAAAAAGCGATTGGCATAATTCCGTAAGACTTTTGGCGCGTCCCATTTGCCGAATTTGAAAATATTCGTCGCAGAAATTCCCGGGTGGCAAGCGACGCTGATGGTTTGGAAGCCGTTCCGCTTGAGTCGTTTATCGAGCTCCATCGCAAACAGCATATTGGCGAGCTTGCTTTGGTTGTAAAATTTCTTTGCTTTATAGCCTTTTGAACCGTCGAGGTTGTCGAAATCAATCTTCCCACGGTTATGAGCAAGGCTGCCGGTAGTAACGATGCGCGAATTCGGAGTCTTTTCGAGAAGCGGCAATAAATGCCCGACCAATGCGAAATGGCCAAGGTGATTGCTGCCAAACTGCAATTCAAAGCCGTCTTTCGTTAGGGTGTAAGGAGGCATCATCACACCGGCATTGTTGATCAACAAATCGAGCGAAGACAACTGGCTTTTGATCTGTTCGCTGAAAAAGCGGATGCTCGCAAGGTCAGCAACATCCACGTGCATCACCTTAACATCTGCATAAGGATAGGCGCGTACAATTGACGTTTTAGCTTGAGTTCCTTTTTCTACATTCCGCACAGCTAAAATGACACGCGCACCACGACCAGCCAATATTTTTGCTGCTTCAAAACCGATGCCGCTATTTGCACCGGTGATTATGGCAGTTTTTCCACTCAAATCTTTCTGTCTCAAAAAATCAGCTCCTGGTTTTATTAATTACAGATTCTTCCCATTTTAACGTACCATGAGTGATAGGGTTGGACAACGTTGTCGGCTATATAAATGATGAAAAAAATGCCTGCATCCAGAAATCAAAATGGATGCAGACACAATAAATATTGTGGAGAAATCTCTCATCTTCGATTTCTTAGAAGTCGATTTTGTCCAACAAATACCCATAGCCTTTCTCTTCCAGCTCATCTTGTGGAATGAAAAGAAGGGAAGCGCTGTTCATGCAATAACGAAGGCCGCCTTTGTCTTCAGGACCATCATCGAACACATGCCCAAGATGGCTATCGCCCGACCGGCTGCGAATTTCGGTGCGGGTGACGAAGAAGCTTCGATCTTTGTGTTCCGTTACTACACCGGGTTCAATCGGTTTCGTAAAGCTCGGCCAGCCGGTTTTCGAATCATATTGATCGGCTGATGAGAAAAGTGGTTCGCCTGTTGTGATGTCGACATAAATGCCGGGGTCATAATTGTCCCAGTACTCGTTGGAGAACGCGGGTTCCGTATCATCTTCTTGAGTAACGCTGTATTGAATATCTGTCAGTTTTTCACGCAATTCCTCATCGCTCGGTTTCGGATACATTGCCGGGTCGATGAGGCCAGAAACTTCCTGATCCTCTAATGAGTCAAATTCGACATGGCAATAACCGTCCGGATTTTTCTCAAGGTAATCTTGGTGGTATTCTTCCGCCAAGTAATAATGATCGAGCGGTTCAACTTCCGTCACAATCGGTTCGTCGTATTTATCTTTTTCAGCGGCAATGGCTTGTTCGATAATAGCGCGGTCGGCTTCGTCTTGATAGTAGACGCCGGTGCGGTATTGTTCACCGCGATCATTGCCTTGCTGATTTAAAAGAGTCGGGTCGATGATCGTAAAGTAATGCGATAGCAACTTTTCCAAATCGACGCGTTCAGGGTCATATCGTACGTGGACCGTTTCCGCATGACCGGAATCTCTGCGGGTTACATCTTCATACGTAGGGTTTTCAGTGTTGCCATTGGCATAGCCGGAAGTTACGTCATAGACACCGTAGACCCGTGCCATATAAGCTTCCACTCCCCAGAAACAGCCCCCGGCAAACCAAATTTCATCTAACGTATCCGTATCAAATTCCAAATCTTTATTTGGGTTGTCAGGGAACGGAGAATCGGATGCAGTCGTATCGCCGCTTGTGCTGTTGCTCGTACCTGTCAGAGGATTTGAGCAGCCAGCTAATATTAGAAGCAAAGTGAGAAAAGTGGAAATAGCTGCAATGCGCTTTTTGTTCATAAGGATTTCCGCCTTTCATTATTGGATGGTAGCGAAGGTTTCGCGAATTTGTTCGTTGCTGGAATGGCCAGGCGTGCTTTTTACAAGTGCACCATCCGAGCCGATATAAACAGAAGTCGGGTAAGCAAGCACCCCGTAATCTTCAAACACTGGCCCTTTTTCGTCCAATAGAACTTGAATGTTTTCAGCGTCATCGATACGCTCGAACCACTTCTTGAACGAGTCGCTGTTTTTTTCAGCATTCGAACTTGGTGATACGATCGATAACACCACAAAGTCGTTTTCTTCGCCGGCCAAAGCGTTCAATTCACTCATGCCGGACAGGCATATCGAGCACCAAGATGCCCAAAATTTGATGTACACTTTTTTCCCTTTATAATCCGCCAGATTGTGGCTTTTCCCATCTAAGTCGACCAGCTCGAATTGAGGAGCAGGCTCAGCATTATTTGCCGTCGGTGCTGAAGAGCAACCGGCTAAAACGAATATGAAAGCAGCCAACAGCATAAATTTCATTTTATTGTTCATCGCACTCATCCTCTGCAAAAGAAGCACATGAAAAAAGCTTCTTCGTATACTTTCATTTTATAGCTGAATTGTCAGAAAACATATTAAAGACGCTTTAGAAAACGAAAGAAAGAACCACTTTAAGGCAAAATGGTGAAGTACTAGTTTTGCATACGTGTAACTTTTAAGATTAACTTTTCTACATACTATGGGCGCTGCAGAATAAGGGTGATGCAAAACTCTTGTATCTAGTAAACGCAAGAAGCCCCCGATTTAGATCAATAAAACCAGCTATTCGCTCCGGAACTCTCTGGAGTGATTAGCTGGTTTTCAAGTTTACTC
>JBFIXY010000090.1:0-6743 GCA_041605655.1 Planococcus sp. (in: firmicutes)
GCCATGAAGAAATGGATCAGCAGCAAGGGAAACAAAAAGTTCGATTTAATGCAGGTCATAATGACGCGGATTATGACGGCGGCCATCCAAGTGGTTTTCCAGAGCCAGATGAAGAACGGTCAAATGAACAACTGAACCAGCAACAGGAAAAACAGCATAAAGCACGTTTTAATGCGGGTAACAATGATGTGGATTATGATGGTGGACATCCGACTGGATTTATCGAACAAGACGAGACACAAGCAGATGACAATGAAGGGACCGTTTTTTTCAATTCTGGAGGCAACGATTCTGACTATGATGGCGGCCATCCAGGTGATAAATTTCCTTCGAAAAAATAAAGGCAGTGGAGTTCTAGCTTGATAGGAGAACGCAAATACGAAGGGATGAGCCTTTAATGATAAACTCATTTGATTTTTCAAAGGAGTAAAGATATGGACAGGACAAAATGGATCATGTCGCAGCATTTGCAAGATGTGCTGTTTTTACACTGGGAAGTGCCTGCACATTGGTTGATGTCGCGGCTGCCTGCCGAATTGGAGTTGGATTTGTATGAGGGGAAGGCGTGGGTCAGTGTTGTTTTATTAAAGGCTGTCGGCACCCATATCCGGGACATGCCAGTAATGCCAGGCATGAAAACATTCCTGCAAGTGAATGTCCGGACGTATGTGCGATATGGAAACCGTCGCGGCGTCTACTTTTTTTCCATGGATTCAAATAGCCGTGTAGCTGTTCAGGCGGCATCCTTCGGCGGGTTTTTACCGTACCGACATTCCCGCATCAAAATGGAAAAGTACGGAGAGCGGATTGTATTCGAGAGCAGTAAAAGCGGCAAAGCGAATACAAGTGAACAGATTAAACTGGTCTACAAACCGAGAGATCCGATAATTGAATCTACGCCTTTGGAAAGATGGCTGACCGAACGCTACAGCCTCTGGACGAAACCAAAAGAGCGGCTGTATCGCCTGGACATCAGCCATCCACCTTGGCGACTCCAGTATGTTGAAGGCGATATTCATATAAACACACTGGCCCAGTTCTTGCCTGGAAAATTGCACCGCATGCTGCCGATTGCTCATTATTGCAATTCAATGGAAGTATCATTGTATGCCCCAGTCATTGAAGAAAAAATAGGAAACCGCTGAAGCTCATCAGGCTTCAGCGGTTTTTTTCAAGAGGAGATAAAGTCGCCGCCGTTCACATGGATGGTTTGACCGGTCACATAAGTCGAATCTTTCGATGCAAAATAGACATACGCGGGCGCAAGTTCAGATGGCTGTCCACGACGTTCCATTGGGGTATCGCCTCCCTGATGATCCACTTTTTCCTCACCAAATGTTGAGGGAATAAGCGGCGTCCAGATCGGACCTGGTGCAACAGCGTTAACACGTATACCCTTTTCAGCCAAATTTTGCGAAAGTGAACGTGTGAAAGAAGTAATCGCACCTTTTGTAGCCGAATAATCGATGAGTCCAGCGGAACCACGGTATGCTGTGACCGACGAGGTATTGATGATTGAATCGCCCTTTTGCAAATGAGGCACTGCCGCCTGCGTCAAATAGAACATACTGAATATATTCGTTTCGAATGTTTCCATCAATTGATCGGGCGTAATTGCCAAGAAATCGTTTTGTGGGAATTGTTTGCCTGCGTTATTAACAAGAATGTTCAATCCGCCGAATTCAGCAATGACATCGTCAATGAGCTGTTGGCAGTTATCGACATCGCCAATGTCCGTTGCCGACTTGAACGCTTTAGCGCCATATGATTCGATCGCTTTGACGGTATCGTTCGCATCCTCATGTTCATCCAGGTATGCAATCGCGACATTCGCGCCTTCTTTCGCGAACGCCACTGCAACGGCTCGGCCGATTCCACTATCGCCGCCGGTTATCAAAGCCGTTTTGCCAGCAAGTTTGCCAGCTCCTTTATAATCGCTATCGTCGTATATCGGTTCAGGGGACATGGCTCTTTCAGAACCAGGCTGTTTCTTTTGTTCTTGAGGGTCGATCTCGTTATCAATTTTATCAAATTTATCTTCTGCCATTCTAAATTCCTCCTCAATAGGGTCAGTTTATAAACCCTTTATTCCCCTAAGGCTTCTTGCTAAACGCCCTATTCCAATGAACGAAGAGGTGAGCTTTTTCTGAAAACAAAGAACAGGGCGATTACTGCTGACAGCAAGCTGATTGTTAAAGCCAGATTGAAAAAAGGCGGCCTGTAAGTAAGTTTGATGTTGTTCATTCCAGCTTCAAGAGGCACCGCAGTAAATGCATAATTGGCTTTCAAGACGGTTGCCTGTTCACCGTTTACCATTGCGCGCCACCCCCGTTCGAAAGGAATGCTGAGCAATAAAAATGCATCCTGGTCGTCGTTGTCAAAATCAAGCGTTACCAAACTTCCATCGACTTTGATATTTGAAGCATTTGATGGTTTTTGCGCTTGCACTTCCAACACCTCGTAGGGTTCTTCGAAGACCTGCAGCTCTGTTAAGTGATATTCACCTTTCGGCAGTCGAATTTGAATGACTTTATCAGCCGGAATGCGGATTGTCAAATCGTCGACATACGTCCGGTAGATTGAATCGTTGGCTTTGCGGCTCGTTTTGTAACCGTTGACCTTCAAGGTGAATCCTCCACTTGGCGCGGTATTCTCCAAATGAAACGAGACGTATAAATCACCGCCCGCAAACGCAGCATCTTGGCGCTTCATATCGAGGCCGCCTGATTTACCGGTTACTGTCAAAACGCCGTCTTGATAACGAGCGTCTCGTTCTTGGATTTGATAGAATTCTGTCTGCTCTTCGGTGACAGGCACGGTTTGACCGTCATCGATGCCATCAAGCACGATGCCCTCCAACATCGCGTGTTCCCGAACTATGGGCGGGGAATCAGCCAGGTCTTTTTCTGAGTAACGAGTAGAAACCCCGCGTGCAAAAGGCAGGTTATTAGAATTACGGTAAACAATATAATTGTCAGAAGCCGTCAATTTTTCAAAACCGTAAGGGACATTTGGATCGTCTTTTTCCAATATCGTGTACTTTCCTTGCAACATGCTATGAAGATTCGCCCGATTGCCTAAAGATGCATAGCGACTGACGCTCTCGCGGCCCATATCAATTTCCAAATCGTATAAATAAAAATACAAAAGATTTTTATTCAAAATGCTGGAGTATGCACTTACGCCTCGAAATTCCTGGACAATCGGTGAATTATTGCGGATGCCTTCCATCCAATCGATGCGATACATGGTATCTGTTTCTTGGGAACGAATCACTTTCAATAATTCTCTGATTTCAGGAGAATCGTACCCGTCAGTAGTGAGAAACTCATCATTTACACGCTCGATGTGACCGGTCTCAAGAATGGCGTCCACTTGATATAGGTTTGTAAAAACGATAGCGGATATTATCACGTAAATAGCTAGAAGGTGTTGCAGCAAAGGCTGCCGCTGAAAGCGAACGGCAGCGCTTAGCAATAATGTAGTGAAGACTAGCGAAACAGAGACAAAGACAGTCTGCCATGACTCCACTTGAAATTTTTGATCGATGCCAATAGTGCCAGCATAAACAAGCAGCGTAAAAGAAATAGCTGCAATAAGCTGTCGGGAATTGATTTCTCTTAGGTGCTCCAAACCGACTGCGACTGCACCACCCATCATGAGTGCGATGAAATATTCCCAGCGATATTGCGGAGCGGAAAAGCCATTAAAAAGACTGGCGACAAGCGGACTAAAGTGAAATGCCGTACCAATCAACGTCAGCAAAGCGAATAACCGAAATAAGGGGCTCCGGTAAAGAGCGGGAAGCGCCATAAACAGCAAGAACACTGCTGGAATCACAATATAACGACTAGTGAAAAGAACATTCTCCGTCAGATCAATCCAATCGATTTGCTGTTGGAAAGCTGGTCGATGATTGTTTAAATAAGCGTATACTGCTGGTATGAAAGAAATGGCGCTAATGCCAAAGCCAAGTAATCCCATAGCGAGAAATATGGCGATAGCGCGCCCACGCGATAATTCTTTTTCGGCAAGGGGCAAAAAAAGGCGTGCCAGTATGTAGATTGCCGCGAGTATAAAATTGATATAAGCGAAATAAAAATTATCGATCAACGAAATGGAGACGGCGAGTAAGAACCAAAAAGGTTTTCGTTCTCTAAAAACTTTTTCAACACCGAATATGAGTAACGGCAGCCATAAATAGGCATCCGCAAAAAACTCCCAATAAACCGTATGGCGGAAATACATCCCAGACAAGCCGTAAAGCGCGGCGCCAGTAAAGGCGGGAAGTTTGGAAATACCCAAATAGCTGAACAATTTATTGGTGAAAAGCAACACAAAACTCAATCGGCCAATGCTGATAAACACGGCAGCATTGGCCCAAAACAACACATCCGTCGAATCGACAATATGCATAATTTCAAGTATGTACACCACAGCTACGGTAAACAGGAAAAAAAGAGAAGTGGAAAAATAATAGGAAAGTTCACTGAACGTCCCAGCTCCTAGCCCGAAATCAAATGAATAGAAAAATTCGCCGCTGCTGTATTGCGCATAGAGCAGTTTTTTGAAGGGCATTATCTGTGACGCGCCATCGTTAATGCCAATCATAAAATAGCTGCGAGTCCATTGGAAAAGGAACACGACATGTCCGACAGCTGACAAAGCAAGGCAACTGAAGAACAAAAGAACATTCGAATATTTGCGCTGCATGCTTTCACCAACTTTCGGATTATTTAGAGCTCGCCGGTCCTTTCATGATTCTACTCGAAACGATAAACGTAATCGGAACCGTGAACAAAACAGCCCCGAATGGAGCGATAAAGCTGCTCAGATGAACAAATTCCACAAACACATAGATAAGAACAGTGGAGACGGAGATATTCACCACTTGAGTCAAAGGAAAGTATAAATACTTCTTTAATGTTGGTCTTACACGATACGTTACGTAAGAGTTCAGGAAAAACGAAGCATTCAATGAAATTAAGAATCCAAGAATATGGGCAAGTAAATAAGACATGCCTGCAAGTTTGTGCAACACCAAATAAATGCTGTAGTAAGTGAGGGTATTGATGACGCCGACGACGACAAAACGACTGAATTCTGTATTTAGGCGATTAAGGTGCATCGTATTCATCCACATTGCTCGAATCCACCAAAAAATTCGGGCGTCGTTTTGATTCATTGTAAATGCGGCCTACATATTCGCCAATTACGCCGAGGCTGATCAATTGAATGCCGCCAAGAAACAGAATGGCTGTAATCGTTGTGAAATAGCCTGGGGCTCCGATGCCGTTCCTCATAATATTATAGAAAATCCCGATGATGTAGATAATGGAAAGGACGAGCACGATAAATCCCGTATAAAAGCAGATGCGCAGCGGCTTCATATTAAAAGAAATAACGCCGTCTATGCCGTAATTCACCAAGCTGCTAAACGACCATTTGGATTTCCCGGCGACGCGCGAAACATTTTCGTACGCAATGATCTTTTTGCTTAAGCCGATCCAAGAATAGAGGCCTTTCGAGAAGCGGTTGCTTTCGCTGAGCTGGAGAATCGCATTGATGGCTTTCCGGCTTAGCAGTCGGAAGTCGCCTTCGCCGTCAACAAAATCGACATCGGTCACAAAGTTCACCGTTTTATAATAGAAAGTAGAGCACAAGCTGCGAAATTTGCTGTCACCGTTGCGCGAGCGCTTTGCAACAACTTGGTGAAAGCCTTCCTCGAACCCCCGGAACATTTGGCAAATCAGTTCCGGCGGATGTTGAAGGTCGCCGTCCATCAAAATGGCAGCGTCGCCTTTGATGCGTTTGAGCCCAGCAAAAAGCGCCGCTTCCTTTCCGAAGTTGCGGGTTAGCGAAATGTATTTAACGTGATTGTGTTCAGCCGCAAGCGCTAATATTTCCTGCAGCGTGCCGTCGCGAGATCCATCATTGATGAACATGATTTCATAATCAAAAGGAAGAGGTTGGAGTTCATGAGTCAATTTCTCATACATAGATTGAATATTGGCTTCTTCGTTATAAGCGGGAACGACTATGGAGATCAATGTCACATGAAAAGCCCCTTTCTGTAATTGGATCAAATTAACAGACTGTTTGCTATTCTTTACCCAACGCTTTCCATTTATATGCAATTCTCTTACTGCATCGATGAAACTTATTTGGCTGACGTACGTATAGAATAAGGACCGGCCGTTATTCCGGAACCGCGCCGGCGGGCGAATTCGATCTTTTTTGTAGGACTAGAGAAGTGATGTATTAAACGCCGCACTAGCTGCTTTGGGCATGGCGTACGCAAGAAGCCAGGCAAAGACCGCCTTTCTACCTGCTAAGCTTAGCCCTGGACGCATAGGTGCTGGATAAGCACATTAATTAGAAAATATTAACGTGTATGCGGAGCAAAACTGTGAGAAAGCCTCGTTGATGGGAAGTATCACGCACCATATCGAGAAATTTCTTAGCGTAGGCGCGTCAGAGGGCTAGACGAAGCTATGAGACGAGTGTTCTTCTCGGCTCATGGCGAAAGTCATGCCCAAAGCGACCGAAGCGAGGTATTAATATATACAAAGAAAACACTGAAGCGTTATAGCGAATATTGTTATGAATGGGATTGAAAGCCCTTAATAATTGAAATTTTCCGGAATTACAAATAGACTTATAAAAGAGTACATAAAAATGAATGGAGAGTGCAAAAGAATGGGTATTAATCTCGTAAAAGGTCAAAAAATTGATTTAACTAA
>JBFIXY010000091.1:0-6732 GCA_041605655.1 Planococcus sp. (in: firmicutes)
ATTATCTTGCGAAAAACGAATCGGCCACTTTGGTTGAACTCGCCCATTATTTACGTGTTGAAAAACCGACCATTACCCGTACAATTACGCGTTTGGAGAACATCGGCTACCTTGCCCATATACCTGGCAAAGACAGGCGGGAAAAGCGTGTGGAAATGAGCGAGTCTGGAGCTACTTTGTATGTTGAAGTTCGAAAAGCAGTAGACTTGCTCGAAGAAGGCATTTTGTCTGGCATTTCAGTCGAGCAGCAACAAGAAACAACACGCATTATGAAACAGATGCATCATCACCTAATCAGTAAGGAGCAACCTTTATGAACAAAACAAATAAACCTCCATTGTGGACGAAGGATTTTATCCTCACATCGTCCGTCAATTTCTTTCTCGTCCTGACCTTTTATTTATTGATGGTCACAATTGCCGTTTACGCGGTTAGGGAATTCAATGCTTCCAATAGTGAAGCGGGCCTTGTCACCGGCATATTCATCATCGGTGTATTAAGCGGCCGTTTGTTTATGGGACAAGTGCTTGACCGCATCGGCCGTAAAAAAACCTTGGTCATCGGTGCCGCCTTGTTCACTATGACGACGTTCTTCTATTTCTTGAATTTAGGGCTACCGTTCCTATTATTCACCCGCTTTATTCACGGTGTTACGCTCGGCATCGCGAGTACGGCTGCAGGCACGATTATTGCCCAACTTATTCCGATGTCGAGAAAAGGCGAAGGCATCGGCTATTTCAGCCTTAGTACGACGCTCGCTACAGCAATCGGTCCTTTTATCGGTCTTTACATGTCGCAGAATTCAAGCTTTGATATGATTTTTATCTTATGTCTTGCTCTGGGAATCTTTAGCCTAATTGTTTCTTGGTTAGTGACCGTTCCAGCGATTGAAGCCCCGCCAAGTACGGATGAAAAGAAAGGCTTCAAAGTATCGGATTTTGTTGAACCAAAGGCAGTCCCGATCGCCGTCATCACGTTGATCGCAGGGTTCTGCTACGCCAGCGTTCTATCTTTCATCGGCTTTTACGCTGAGTTCCGGGATCTTATCCAAGCGGCAACGTTTTTCTTCCTTGTTTACTCTGTGGCTATTTTGGTATCCCGACCGTTCACTGGCCGCTTGATGGATCTCAAAGGCGCTAATTACGTCATGTACCCTGCCATTTTCATTTTTGCGGTTGGTCTCTTGTTATTGAGCACCGCTCAAAACAGTTTGGTGTTCTTAATTGCAGCCTTTCTGATCGGTCTTGGATTTGGCAATGTTCAATCCACTACTCAAGCCGTCGCTGTAAAATTGACGCCTCCTCATCGCATGGGGCTCGCGACTTCGACGTTCTTCATTTTTATGGATGCGGGACTCGGCTTCGGGCCTTACCTGCTCGGCTATATCATTTCAATGACAGGCTATAGCGAACTATACGCCATCTTAAGCGGGGTCGCAGCCGTTACCTTGTTCTTGTATTATCTTCTGCACGGCAGAAAAGAACATCGCGCCAACCGGATAACGACAACCGCATAAAATGAAATGGGCATCCTCAAAATCGAGGATGCCCTTTTGTTCGTTCTTATTTTACTCTTCTTCTGCTTCTGCAGCTTCCGCTTCGGCTTTTGTCTTGTGGACAGTGCCGGCCGGATGTTCTGGCGGCGCGTAAATTGAGTAGATCTTTAACGGCTTATCGCCATTATTCGTTACGTTATGATAGGTTCCAGCTGGAATCATGATCGCGAAATCGTCTTCTGCATTTTTTTCAAACGTTAAATTGTCTTCGCTATCGCCCATCTGCACAAATCCTTTGCCGTCTTCAATGCGCAGGAATTGGTCGCCTTCGTGTTTTTCCAAGCCGATGTCGTCGCCCGGTTCTACGCTCATCACCGTTACTTGCAAGTTTTCACCTGTCCAAATCGTTGTGCGGAAATTGCTGTTTTCTACCGTTGCCTCTTCGATATTCAGCACATACGGTTCTTTACCGTGATCTTTAAAATCCATTGAGAATTCCTCCTTAGAATTTCTTCGACCTTGGTAATATACCTCCAATTGTTTCCATTCAAACAAGAAAACTTACTTCAGATGATCAATTGCTTTACTAATTCCTTGTTGCGTTCTTTGAATACGTCGTTATGCGAAGACACCATTGCACTGCCGTTCGCTCCAGGTTGTATAAATTGTTTTGCTTTGTTTACAGCGTTTGCAGCGTCTTGAAACGTTCCGGCTATTAAATTCAATTTGCCTGGATGGTGAAGAATATCGCCTGCCGCAAATAGGCCAGGCACTGTGGACTCGCTATTCGCATTACCTGAAATGTAATAGCCTTCAGTCCGTTCAATCGGCAAATCGCTTTCTTCAAGCAAGCTTGTGTCCCGTTCGTACCCGTGGTTCACAACTATTTCATCAACGAATTCGAGCCGCGTTGCTCCTGTCACTTGATGGGTCAATTCTACTGACTCCACCATATCACGTTCGTCAGAAGCAATCAGCTTCGTAATTTCCGTATTGAGGAAGCACTCGACTTTGCTGTTCAGCAATTGAGATACTTGCGCTTCGTGACCCGATAATTCGCCTTTGCGATACGTCACCATTACCTTTTCAGCAATTGGTTCCAGCTCGTTCGCCCAGTCGATCGCTGAATTACCGCCACCGGAAATCATTACCTTCTTCCCTTTGAAACGCTCCAACGACTTGACCGTGTAATTCAAATTCGACACTTCAAAGCGCTCAGCGCCTTCAATTTCAAGTTTCTGCGGATTTAAAATCCCACCGCCCACTGCGACGATCACTGTCTTTGAGAGATGCATATGACCAGAAGAGCCTGCAAGTTCGAAGAGACCCCTTTTATCTTTTCTGATCGAGTTGATTTTCTCATTTAACATAACTTCCGGATTGAACGTCAATCCTTGCTCCACTAATTGCTCAATCAGCTTTTCGCCTTGAATTGGTGTTTGTCCTCCTATATCCCAAATCATCTTCTCTGGATAGACATGCAATTTCCCTCCGAGCTGCGGTTGAAATTCAATCAGCTTCACTTTCATTTCCCTCAACCCGCTATAAAATGCCGAATAAAGTCCTGCTGGTCCACCCCCGATAATCGTGACATCGTATATTTCTGAATTAGCCATATGGCCACACCTGCTCTCAATTTTAATTGACAATGATTCTCATCCGTTCTATAGTAATCATTGTACTGAAAATGAGAATCATTATCAATATAAATTTTAACTAGTAATTGAAAGGAGGAACTTGCTATGGTGCGCTTGTCCGCCGAGAATCTGGACATCAGTTACGGTGAGCGAAAAATCGTCAAAAATCTGTCCTTACACATTCCGGACAAGAAAATCACGACAATTATCGGATCTAATGGTTGCGGAAAATCGACGCTGCTAAAAGCCTTGACCCGTGTCATTCCCCATCAAAACGGTTCGATTGTATTGGATGGCCAAGAAATCGCTAAAGAAAACACGAAGCTATTGGCTCAAAAAATGGCCATTCTTCCACAAACGCCGGAAAGTGCTCCGGGTTTGACGGTTGGCGAGTTGGTTTCGTATGGCCGATTTCCGTATCAAAAAGGATTCGGCCGCTTGACTGCCAAGGATTATGAAATCATCAATTGGGCGATGGATGTTACGGGAACACAATTTTTCAAGTATCACCCCGTCGACGCTTTATCCGGCGGCCAACGTCAGCGTGTGTGGATCGCGATGGCATTGGCTCAGGAAACTGAAATGATTTTCCTCGACGAACCGACCACTTATCTGGACATGGCGCATCAGCTTGAAATTCTGGAATTGCTTCAAAAGCTGAACGACGAACAGGAGCGAACGATTGTCATGGTGCTGCACGACTTGAACCAAGCTTCGCGTTTCGCCGATCACATCATCGCGATGAAAAGCGGTGAAATCATTAAATCCGGCTCCAGTCATGAAGTCATGACACCCGAAGTACTGAAAACCGTATTTCGCATCGATGCTGATATTGGCATCGATCCCCGAACACAAAAACCAATCTGCATCACCTATAACTTAATCAAAGGAGCTTGACCCATTATGAAAAAATTATCCCTCTTTCTTTTATTGCTATCTGTATTGCTGCTTGCTGCTTGCAATTCCGACTCAGTTGCCAGCGAATCTCCTGAAACAGCCGATTCGTCCGAAACAATTACATATGAATCGGAAAACGGCCCCGTTGAAGTTCCGGCAGACCCACAGCGTGTCTTGGTCCTGTCTACATATGCCGGCAATGCCTTAGCACTTGATGTACCAGTAGTCGGCGTCGATTCCTGGTCGAAAGCGAATCCACGATTTGACGAAGAGTTGCAAGGCGTTGAAGAAGTGACAGAAGATAATTTGGAAAAAATCATTGAGTTGGATCCTGATTTGATTATCGGTCTTTCAACAATCAAGAATATCGATAAACTGAACGAAATCGCGCCTACAGTCACTTATACATACGGCCAAGTGGATTATTTGGAACAGCATTTGGAAATCGGTAAATTGGTGAACAAAGAGCAAGAAGCACAGGCATGGATTGACGATTTCAAAACGCGTGCGCATCAAGGCGGCGAAGAAATCCGTGCTGAAATCGGGGAGGACGCCACGGTTTCAGTCATTGAAAACTTCGATAAGCAATTATACGTGTTTGGCGACAATTGGGGACGCGGCACGGAAATCCTTTATCAGGAAATGAAATTGAAAATGCCTGCAAAAGTTGAAGAAATGGCTTTGAAAGACGGTTATTACGCTTTGTCTCAGGAAGTGATCGCTGACTATATGGGGGATTATGTTATTTTCAGCAAAGACAGCGAACAAGACAATTCGTTCCAAGAAACGGCTGTTTATAAAAACACGCCCGCTGTGAAAAACGGTCAGGTTTTTGAAGCCAATGCCAAGGAATTCTATTTTAATGACCCTATTTCTTTGGACTATCAATTGGAGTTTTTCTTGAACCATTTTCTGAACCGATAAGGGCTGAAGAGGAGTTCCTGTTATAGGAATTCCTCTTTATCGTTGTCCATTTAATGTGTACTTATTCCATATAGAAAAGATGATGTCCTATGCCAAACCGAACTCCGTTTATTTTGAAAGCTCTAACGGGAATTGTCGCTTTTATTGTGATATTTGTCGTATCCATCGCTTTTGGCGCAGCCGATATCAGTGTAAAAGACACCGTTCTTGCATTAGTTTCAAGTACCACCAATGATGCCATTTTGGTCATTCGTGAAATTCGTCTCCCCCGTGAATTGGCGGCTGTCCTTGTTGGCGCTGCACTCGCTGTTTCCGGCGCCATTATGCAAGGCATGACGCGAAATCCGTTGGCGGATCCCGGTCTACTCGGCTTGACTGCTGGCGCGAATGCAGCGCTTGCGATCACGTTGGCCTTTATTCCTGCAGCTAATTATTTTGGCATCATGATCGCCTGTTTTATCGGTGCCACGGTTGGTGCCTTCCTCGTTTTTGGTCTAGGCTCAGCTAAAAAAGGCGGATTTTCACCTTTTCGCATCGTTCTCGCAGGTGCCGCCATTTCGGCATTCTTAAGTGCATTGGCGGAAGGCATCGGAATTTACTTTAATATTTCCAAGGATGTTTCAATGTGGACGGCGGGTGGACTGATTGGTACGACCTGGGGGCAGTTAAAAGTAATTTCTCCCTTTATCGGCGTTTCACTCGTGATTGCTCTCGTTCTCGCCCGGCAGTTATCCATTCTTAGCTTGAGTGAAGAAGCGGCGATCGGACTCGGTCAAAAAACGATGCAGACAAAAATATTTTTATTCATCGCGATTACCTTATTGGCCGGGGCAGCTGTAGCGCTAGCTGGCAATATGGCTTTTGTTGGCCTATTGGTCCCTCATATCGTCCGGGCGATTGTCGGCGTTGACTATCGGCACATTATTCCCATGTCCGCTATTGTTGGAGCCATTTTCATGCTGTTCGCAGATTTGCTTGGCAGAACGATTAATGCGCCTTTTGAAACGCCGGTTGCCGCCATTGTCGCCATGCTCGGCTTGCCGTTCTTTCTGCTGATTGTGCGTAAAGGAGGAGGAGCGTTTACATGATCCACGTTGCTTTATTAACAAAACAGCGCCGCTTATTTTATGTGTTTTTATTGCTGATTTTCATGACCATGGTAATTAGTTTTGGCTCCGGCTATTCATCCTTGTCATACGACCGCTTGTTTGCGACATTTACCGGTCAAGGCACTTTCAAAGAAAATTTCGTATTGTATTCCATTCGCATGCCACGTGTCTTCATCACTTTATTAGCCGGGATGGCGCTCGCACTTGCCGGCGCGATTCTACAAAGCATCACACGCAATGATTTGGCCGATCCCGGCATTATCGGCATCAATTCGGGAGCCGGCGTGGCCATCGCGGTCTTCTTTTTGTTTATGCCCGTCGATTCGGGCGTATTTGTCTACTTACTTCCAGTCGTCGCGTTTGCAGGAGCATTTCTGACCGCTTTCCTGATATATGCTTTTTCTTATAACAAACAGACTGGCCTTCAACCAATCCGTCTCGTTTTGGTCGGCATTGGCTTTTCAATGGCGTTGTCGGGCATCATGATTGTTTTGATCTCTTCTGCTGAACGCGAAAAAGTCGATTTTATCGCAAATTGGCTTGCCGGAAATATATGGGGTACAGATTGGCCGTTCATCTTTGCCATTCTGCCTTGGCTCTTGATCCTCATTCCGTTCACTTTGTACAAAGCACATCGCATGAATATGCTGAATTTGAGCGAACCGGTCGG
>JBFIXY010000092.1:0-6668 GCA_041605655.1 Planococcus sp. (in: firmicutes)
GGATAGGGCATTTCAGACAACTCGGCTCGAATTGCGAATGTACCGAGATGCTGATTTTGAATTTCTCTGGTCAATGCTTAGCGATCCAAAGGTCGTCCGTTTTATCGGTAACGGCGAAACTCGAAACCGCAGCGAAGCACATGAATTTCTGTACTGGATTTATCGGTCCTATAAAGAGGAACCGACGACCGGCTTGCGGCTGCTCGTTCGACAAGAAGACGGCCAATCTATCGGACATGCCGGTTTAGTCCGGCAGATAGTGGATGGTGCTGAAGAACTCGAAATCGGCTACTGGATTGCCCCGCAATATTGGGGAATGGGCTACGCGAAAGAAGCGGCAGCATCTTTGCGCGATTACGGCATTAAGCAATTGGGGATAAAACGCTTTGTGTCATTGATTCAGCCTGATAATCGGGCTTCTCGAAAAGTCGCCGAATCGATCGGCATGGGTTTTGAGAAAGCGTTGATGATGGGTGGCAAGGAAGTGTTTGTGTATTCGTTGGATGTGAGGGATGTGGAAGAGTTAAAAGCGCTTCCGAAAAAGAATTAAAGGAAAAAACGCGAAAACTGCAGGTTCCCACTCTATTCCCCTTTCTGCTATAGTGGACAAGAGGGCAGTATCTTAACCGAACTGCACCAGCATAGCTTAGAAAATCACAAACAAATAAGTTCGCCTTGATCTTAAAACGACAGGGACGGAGAAAACCAACTACTCATTTCCTGCCCTCCTGTCCACTTCTTGTACAGGAGGGCTTTTAAACGGTTTTCTCCCCGAAAGGAGAGAAAAATAAATGAAGAACACAGCATCTTTATTGAAAATGAAAAAAGAAGGCGAGAAAATCGCCATGCTGACGGCGTATGATTATCCGTCAGCGAAACTCGCAGAAGAAGCGGGAGTGGATGTCATCCTAGTTGGTGACTCCCTTGGCATGGTGGTGCTCGGTTACGATTCGACGGTCAAAGTAACGATTGAAGACATGATCCACCACGGCAAAGCAGCGCGCCGCGGCGCACAAGACACATTCTTAGTGGTCGACATGCCATTTGGTTCATTTCACGGTGATCTCCATCAATCGCTGCAAAACGGCATTCGCATTTTCCAGGAAACCGGAGCGGAAGCACTAAAACTAGAAGGTGCGGATGAAGTGGTGGACGTCATGAGTTTGATGACGCGTACGGGGATTCCGGTAGTGGCGCATCTTGGCCTATTGCCGCAGACAGCTGGTGTTCTAGGTGGCTTTAAAGTACAAGGGAAAACTGCGCACGCTGCACAAAAACTCATTGAAGACGCGAAAGCGTGTGAAGCAGCGGGTGCGTGCATGCTCGTGCTCGAATGTATTCCGTATCAGCTTGCCCAGGAAGTGACAGCGGCGGTTTCCATTCCGGTCATTGGTATCGGAGCGGGTGCTGACACGGACGGCCAAGTTCTTGTCTATCACGATACGTTGAAATACGGCTCACACCGTCTGCCGAAATTCGTCCGTTCATACGCCGAGGTTGGCGAAACGATGAAAAATGGGTTGAGTGCTTATGTCGATGAAGTTAAAGCCGGTGCGTTTCCGGCAGAAGAACATCGCTTCACGATGAAAGAAGAGGAACTAAAGCAATTGTATGGCGGTAAGTAATCAATGTTAGGTTTAGTGCATTCCGCTGCGGCGGGGTGCTTTTTTTCGTTAAAGGAGCCCTTTGCTTAGCGAAGGGCTTTTCAACTTTTGCTCTTGACTATACAAGGTGAGATTTTACTAATGCCTGTTAATTTCTTAGCAATGCCTGTTAACTTCGGGTTATTGCTTGATAATTCTTTCAGAATGCCGGTTAAATTTTAAATCATGCATGTTAAAGAAGGTTTATTGCTTGTTAACGGAAAATCGCCAGGTGTGCTTATTGAAAGTTTGCAGAGAAATACATGTTGGGATACAAAAAAGCCAGTCTCGATTTTGCCGAGACTGGCTTTACTTGTTTTAGCGAATATATGGTGCTGGGTTAACTGCGTTCGAACGAGAACCGTTCCAAGAACCGATATGGATTTCGAAGTGAAGGTGAGGACCAGTTGAACGTCCAGTGCTTCCCATCGCGCCGATATATTGACCTTGTGAAACCGCTTGTCCTGCAGAAACGCCTACAGAATTCATGTGAGCGTAAGCTGTAGCGTACGAACGACCATTGATCGAGTGCGTCATGATGACAACGTTACCGTAGCCACCCATAGCGCCAGCGAATGTTACGTAACCGCCAGCTGCAGCAACGATTGGAGTTCCCGTGCTGTTTGCAATATCAAGTCCTAAGTGAGACTCATGTCCTTCACCGATGTCACGTCCGCCGTAGCCTGAAGTGTATCGTCCAGCAGCAGGTTTGATGAAGTCGGCATTGCGTTTTGGTGTAGGTGCTGGTGCAGATGCATAAGAAATAGCAGGTGCTGATTTTTTACCAGAAGACGTTTTCGCTTTAGCAGCTGCAGCCGCTGCCGCTTGTGCTTTCGCTTTTGCAGCCGCTGCTGCAGCTGCTTTACGTTCAGCAGCTTCTTCGCGTTGGCGCTTCAATTCAGCTTGTCGTGCTAATTCAGCAAGGCGTGCTTGCTCTTTTTCAATCTTAGATGCAAGTCCTGCGCTAAGCGTCTCTAATTCACCGTGTTCATCTTCTAGTACAAATTTTTCCTTAGCTAAACGATCTTGTTCAGCTTGTAAATCTTTTTCAAGCTGAGCTTGTTCTTTTTTCTGGCCATCAAGTGAAGCTTTTAACTTAACAAGTTCTGCTTTGCGCTGTTCTTGCTCTGCTAATTTTGTTTCCACTTGCGCTTTTTGTTCGGCAAGCAATTTTTTATCTGCCGCTTGTTCACGCATGATTTCACGGTCAGCTTCGATTAATGTGTTTACTGCTGAAAAACGATCGATAAAATCGACAAAGCTGTTTGCGCCAAGCAATACATCAATGTAATCTACAGATCCGCCGCTCAATTGGATAGCGCGTGCGCGTTCTTTCAACAATTCAGTTCGCTCATCGATTTTGCGCTGCAATTCTACAATAGAAGCTTGCAATGCTTCGATCTCAGATTTCGTTTCATCGATTTTTGCTTGAACCGCATCGATTTTATCTTCAGTCTCTTGAATTTTATTGTCTAATACAAGAATCTTTTGCATAATTTCATCAAGTTTTGAATCGTTTTCAGCGATTTCATGTGCTTTCTCACTGATTCCCGAGTTGACCTCGCTTTTCTTTTGTTGCACTTCCTGCTGTTTGTTTTTTAACTCATTCAATGACTCTGCATTTGCTGCAGGAATTGATAGCGATAGAGCTAATACTGCTGCAGTCGCGCCAGCTGTAATTTTAGATAGTAAATTCAATCTGTATTTCCCCTCTCGTATTTCCTTCTGTCTGTGTGTTAAAAATCAATCATCTATACTAAAAAAGTAATATCATCTAATAAAAACCGCTCTAAAAAAGCCGGTAAACGTATTGTACCATCATAAACGCAATTTTTTTATTACAATTGCGTATCAAATGTTTAAGAGAGTGTTACGTGGGTAAGGAAATAAGCTTTCTATCTTTTTCAAAGACAATTAACCTCCTTACTCTAGAAAAGTAAGGAGGCTAATTGTCTCAATATTCAAATATTATTCTGCAATTGCATCTTCTGAACGTACAACTAAGACATCGACTTTTGCAGTGCGGACAATCCGCTCTGAAACACTTCCAAGAAAAATACGTTCTGCAGCGCTCAAACCGGTCGCTCCACAAATGATGAGGTCGGCATTGAGCCGTCTGGCGACTTCACCAGGAATTTTGGTTTTGGCCGAACCCGTCTCAACGACGATGTTAACCTTCTCCACGCCGGCAGCTTCCGCTTCTTGTTTGTAACGTTCCAGCAAATCGGTTGTGAATTCCATCGCTTTATCAGCGAATTCGCGTCCATAAGCTTCAAGGGAGCCGAATGATGTATCAATGATGCTCACCAAGTTCAACGAAGCGTTGTTGCGGGCTGCGATGGCCACCGATTTTTTAAAAGCCAGTTCTGCGGGGGCGGATCCGTCTATTGCTACTAGAATCTCATGATATTTTAAGGTCATTGTGAATTCCTCCTTCTAGGCATGTCTTAACTACTCTTCTGTTAATAGACAGAAAATTCCTTCTTTTAATAGCTTTTTTATAAAAAATGAAGCAATATAGACTTATTAGATTGCTTAATCAAACATGGAATCCTTTAACTCCTTTTATCTCTTTTCTATTAAAAGGTTTTGTTCGCTCGAAAAAAGGATCTTAAAAAAGAGGTAACCAGAAATCTTCATACCTTCTCGACAATTCATATTTTTAATCATTATATAGAAGAAAGTCTTGCAGTAAATAATTTGTAGAGAGGGGATTCTAATGACGAACAAAGGAAAAAATCATGATTTTCACAAGTCGAAATCTAGCAATGTTAAGACGCAGACACGTGATGAAACAGCCGAACGTCAACATCAATCGCACTCAGAGCATAGCGAAATCGGACACCATTCCCATTTAGGTGGCCACGGTGACATGGTAGAAGACTTTAAAAAACGCTTCTATATTTCATTGATTTTGACGGTGCCAATTTTGGCGTTATCCCCGATGATTCAACATTTTATGGGAGTTGATTGGCGTTTTGAAAACGATCTTTATCTATTATTCGCTTTATCGACTGTCGTCTTTTTTTACGGAGGCTGGCCGTTTTTAGCGGGAGGGATTTCCGAACTAAAAGAAAAGAACCCGGGCATGATGACGTTGATTGCGTTGGCGATTACCATTGCGTATAGCTATAGCACTGTCGTAGTTTTTGGATGGAATGGCAATCAGCTGTTTTGGGAACTGGCGACGCTAGTTGTCATTATGCTTCTCGGACATTGGATAGAAATGCGATCGATTATCGGCGCATCGAATGCGCTTGAACAGCTTGTTAAATTGATGCCGAGTGAAGCGCATCGATTGGATGAACATGGTGAAGTTCGAGACGTTCCCTTAACTCAAATTCGCAATAACGACCGCGTACTCGTTAAACCAGGCGAAAAAGTGCCGGTGGATGGAAGGATCACAGAAGGTAAATCGACCGTTGATGAATCGATGCTGACAGGAGAATCTTTACCGGTTGATAAAGGACCTGGTGAAGAAGTGATTGGCGGTTCGGTCAATAAAGGCGGATCGCTGGTCATACAAGTGGAAAAGACCGGGAAAGAGTCTTATTTGTCGCAAGTAATCCAAATGGTGAAAGAAGCACAGGAGTCCAAATCCCGTACACAAGATTTAACGAACCGGGCCGCTAAATGGCTATTTTACTTGGCGCTAGTAGCGGGCTTTTTAACGCTGTTCGTTTGGATTGCGCTAGGTTATGCGTTCGACACGGCGATTGAACGAATGGTGACCGTAATGGTCATCGCCTGTCCCCATGCGTTAGGGTTGGCAGCACCACTGGTTGTGGCGGTTTCTACATCCATTTCCGCAAAACAAGGGCTTTTGATTCGAAACCGTGCTGATTTTGAAGGGGCGCGAAATTTGGATGCCGTCGTATTCGACAAAACCGGTACATTGACACAAGGCGAATTCGGCGTTACCGATATCGTGCCGGCTGGGGATTATACTGAAGAAGAAGTGTTGCAGCTGAGTGCCGCCATTGAACAGAATTCGGAGCATCCGATTGCAACAGGCATCGTAAAGTCTGCCAAAGCAAGAGAATTATCGATTGGAAAAGTGAGCGATTTTGAGTCGATTACCGGCAAAGGAATCCAAGGGTGGCTTGATGGAAAGAAAGTCAATGTCGTCAGTCCAGGATATGTAAACAGCAACGACCTTAGCTATGATAAGGAACAATTCAATCGCTTATCTGAGGAAGGGAAAACCGTTGTTTTTGTGCTCGTGGAAGATCAACTTGCCGGTATGGTTGCTCTAGCAGATATTGTTCGCGACACAGCGAAAGAAGCAGTGGCTGCGTTAAAAGAAAAGGGCGTCCATTCGATCATGCTGACGGGCGACAACCAAAAAGTGGCGGATTGGGTAGCGAAGCAAGTGGGCATTGAGGAAGTGTATGCAGAAGTGCTGCCGAACGACAAAGCTCATCAAATTCAGCGCATCAAAGACAGCGGGCGTCGAGTAGCAATGACAGGCGACGGCATAAATGATGCGCCGGCACTGGCGACAGCAGACCTAGGGATTGCCATCGGAGCAGGCACGGACGTAGCAATGGAAACGGCCGATGTCATATTGGTCAGAAGCAACCCGAACGATGTCGTGTCATTAATCGATCTGTCCACAAAAACGTACCGCAAATTGGTGCAAAATTTATGGTGGGCGACGGGCTATAACATTTTCGCCATTCCTTTAGCTGCCGGAGTTCTAGCTCCTTGGCACATTATCATCAGTCCGGCGTTTGGTGCTGTATTGATGAGTTTGAGCACCGTCATTGTGGCGATCAATGCTAAGCTTTTAAAAGCGTAATTTGGCGTGTGGAGAGAAGAGGAATCATATGGAGATGAACACGGAAATTAATAATCTGATGAATAAATTCGATGCAGGAAAAACATTCAATTGCACAGAAATAAAATACGACGAAGGTAATTTTGGAAATATCTTTATTGAACTAGTTAATATAGAAGGAATTGTACTGCAGTTTTTCAGAGACAAAGGAGAAGTTTGGTCTGAAATAGGCACTCAGAAAGAAA
>JBFIXY010000093.1:0-6658 GCA_041605655.1 Planococcus sp. (in: firmicutes)
GCGCAAATTGATGGAATTTCGACCGTCGGAATCTGCATTGTCGATCAGTGTTTTTTGGCGGCATCGGCCGCGGCGTGTGGAGCGGTTAGGGTACAAATCGGATATCTATTTGATGGCTGCCGGCTTTTGGCGTGAATTCGATGTGGCAGCTTGGCGGTCATTCATAAGCTTTAGCTCTCCCATGCCTGAATTGAAACAGCAATTATTATTATGTGCGGAAGAATTTCGGTTGAGCGAAAAAATCAGGAAAGTCCGGCCAGGGACTAATGAAGCATTCGATGTACGTGAAGAAACGTATATCGGTTTTCATAAAGACCGATTTAAAAACAACTTTCAAAAAGGGTTGTTGGCGGATGCTTTTTTAAACGCAGCTTATTTAAAATTGCGCAGCGTTGATATGGATGGAGCAGAAGAATGGGAATCCCTCATGCAAAGTTGGAGCAAAATGTTTGATGCTCGGTCGACATCGGATTCCGTTAACATTGTTGAAGCACTCATGGATCGCTTGGAATATATATTTCAGGAAGATATGATTCAAGGTTATTATACGTTTGGGGAAACTTTTGAAAAAGGAAACCCGTTTCGCTATCATGAAGGCATTGATCCTGAAGAAAGCGATGAGGAAGAAAAGCTGGACACGATCGAGGAATGGTTTCAATCTTGGCATCGGGAAACCGAAATGTCTGATTCTGCAGCAATGGAATTCGAATTGGAACAAGGTGATTCGGGATATGCGGAAGGCGGTCGTGAGGAAGAAGGCGACGGTGAAGTAGAATTTACTGCAAAAGGCGAGTCAAAGGGCGAGCATAAAGAAGATAATGCTGCTGATGACCATCAACTAGCAAGTTCGGAAAAACAAGCTGGTTCGAAATTCGGTAAGGCCAATGATCGTGTGGCTTATGAGGAATCGCGAATTCAAATCGTAGCTGGCCAACGCAGCCAAATAGAAGAGTGGCGTTCTAAACAAGCACCGCATGTCCGCTCGCTGCTGCGCGAATTGAAAAAACGCATGATGCAAAAACAGCAATCCCTTAGAACCAATTTGAATGCGGGAAGGTTGTCGAAAAACTTATTGCCGCTTATGACAGAAGATCGTCCCAAACCATTTTACCGGAAATCAGCACCTTCAAAGGAATTGGACGCAGTATTTTGTTTGCTGATTGACGGGTCTGCCTCTATGGTGGATAAACTGGATGAAACGAAACAAGCTGTTTTGTTATTTCATGATGTGTTGAGAGGCCTAGGTGTACCACATGAGATCGTATTGTTTTACGAAGATGCATACGAAGCGAGCGACAGCCGACAGCCTAATTATTTTGAATGGATGCATAAAATGGAGGATGGTGGAATTGATCATGCGGAGGCCATTGCCTCGATGGAAGCACATGAGGACAATCGAGATGGTTTTGCGATTCGCTGGATGTCTGAGCGCCTTCGAAACCGGCAGGAAAAGCATCGCTTTTTATTAGTCTTTTCAGATGGAGAGCCTTCTGCTTATAATTACGCAGAAAACGGCATCGTGGATACAGCAGAAGCTGTCGCAGAAGCGAAAAAGCAGAATATTGAGGTGTTGCATTTATTTTTGAGCAACGGATCGATATCAGAAGAACAAGCTGCATTTTATCGCATGATGTATGGCAACAAGTCTGTAAGTGCTGATTCACTGGAAAAGTTTGTCGATCAAACTTTGCGGTTATTGAAACGTACACTACATTTGATCATACAAACTGTATGAGAAAAGATGCAGATGAAAAGGCTGAAGAAAAAGTCTTATAACCTCCAAGCGGCCTGGCCACTTCGCTTTCCGTGGGCTCAGCTTCAGCCTCCTCGCGACTTACGTCCCTGCGGGGTCTTCAGCTTTCGCTGTCCCACAGGAGTCTTCGTGGCCAGACCGCTTGGAGGGTGTCAGTTTTCATCAAGGTGAGTTATCTACGTCATTCTTTATTAATAATCACCTTACTTATTATTTTATCCCTAAACGCAAGGATTTGAAACGCCATATGGGGAGAGCAAAGATATGCTCTATCTGCATCTTTACGCTGGCATCGTTGGTGGAAAGTGCACGCTAAATGTATAGGATCCTGTTTAAATATTAATTTGTCTATAAGCTGGAAAAGGCTGAAGAAAAGAGTTCTTTTCTTCAGCCTTTTGTTATTTTTGTTCTGATGATTGCTTGTTTTCGCGGTCGTCTTGGATAGCGAGTAGTCGTTGCTTCAATTCTTCTTCCATACGGCTGATTTCGAGTTCTGCTGCTTTTCGGTTCTTGCGCCCTTCTGATTGAATCAATAGAGTTTCTTCAATCGTATGGAGCAAGTTCTCTTGTGTTTGTTTCAAGGTTTCAATTTCGACAATGCCGCGTTCGTTTTCTTTCGCCGTCTCAATTGAATTTACTTTCAACATTTCGGAATTTTTTAACAGCAAGTCGTTTGTGGTTGCTGTCACTTGTTTTTGTGCTTCCACTGCTTTCATCTGGCGATTCAATGTTAAAGCGATCGCAATTTGGTTTTTCCACAAGGGGATCGATGTCATGATTGAAGATTGAATTTTTTCCGCCAATGTTTGATTGGTTTGTTGGATCATTCGAATCTGGGGTGCGCTTTGAATCGTGATCTGTCTGGATAATTGCAGGTCGTACAAGCGTTTTTCCAATCGATCCAAAAATTGGACCATGTCGTTGACTTCTTGATACGCCATTTGATCATTAGATGTTTCTGCTTTTTTGCGTAGAGCGGGTATTGTTTCGTTCAGAATGTCATCCCGCTTGAGCTCAGCTGCGGCAATATAGACATTTAAGGCTTGGAAATAAGTTTTGTTTTGATCGTACAATTGCTCAAGCATTTGTACATCATCTAGTAACCCGCGTTTGGAATGGTCTAGTTGAATGCTGATGCGATCGACTTGCGTGCTCAGTTTTTGGTATTTTGTCATCATTTCTTGAACAGAATATTTCGCTTTGGCAAAAATTTTGCGCAAGCCCCGTTTTTGTTGAGACAACTCTTCAGGATTGAGTTCCTGCAATTTTTTCATTAAGTCATTCAGCACATCACCAACAGGTCCGATGTCTTTCGATTGGACGTGATCAAGCATTTTATGTGAAAACTGGCTGAGCTGGTTTTGTGCATTCGCTCCGTAAGTTAAAATCGCTTCATAATCTCCGGCAGGAATTTGCTTCGCAAGTTCCCGAGCTTTCTCCTGTTCTGCTTTCGTTAGACGATCCATTAGGGCGAGCGGTTTGCTTGTTTCTTTCGCCGGCACCTCAGCTTGCTCTTTAGCGGTTTCTATGCCGAAAGGGTTGTTTAGTAAATCATCCAATTCACTTTGGTTCGATTGATTTTGAGTCATGATCCACGTCTCCTTCATTAGCGTCAGGTAAATGGGTGAGCAGTTTCTGGTTTAAATTTTGATCAACAGTCAATCTGGCGTAGTCAAGCTCCATGCGCAGTTTTTCAACGTCAGACGACAAGGTAAGTTTTAAGTCACGTTCGATCACGCTGTTTAAAGATGTCAGCATTTCGCGTGTATCTTGCAAGGTCGTTCGCAACTCACGATCTTTGACCGGTAAGCCGACCAACATCGTATATTTTTCGGTCAATTCTAAAGCCGAATCCAGATGAGAATAAAAGAAAGGTTCAGCTAAATAGAATTTCTTTGGATTTTGTTGTACTTGGAATATGATTTTGTTGGACACTTTCACCATATTGTTTAATTGTTTGAAAGATGAAAGGGAGCGTACACGGTAATATTGACTTTGGAGACGCTTTATCTTTTTTCGGGCATCTTTGATTTGGCTGCGTACATGCTTGTATTCGCTGCGCGTCATGCCAAGTTTTTTTGAATCAGAAGTTACTTGCACTTGTTTGATCGTAGTATTGCTGGCTATATAAGTTCCAGCTGCGACAGCACCAGATGCGATAAGGCCAATTTCCGCCCCCAGGTATAAAATAGGGAACATTGCGGTCATCAAAGGCAGGCTGATTGTTTGCCGTTGGATGAATTTTTCAACTGGCTTCATGAAAATGACCTCCTATAATCCTACTCTTATCTTACGTATAAAGATTGGCAAAGTTTCACTAATTCTCTTTGTACCTTATATTTTACAGTGAAGAACATGGCAATACAAACTTAGGGGTTGTGGGGTATGCGAGTATGGTCTAGACAGAAAGCGGAATTTTTGGCACAATGGTTAATAGGAAGAAATATGGGAGTTGTAAACATGTATGAAATCATTTACATGAAAAGCTTTGCTGAACCGTGGTGGATGCTTGAAGGATGGGAACAAGATATTATTAAGCGGAAGAAATTTGCAACACTAGAACTCGCGGAACAATACAAAGGTGACCTAGGCAATAAACTGCGCATTCAATATCCGGAACATCGAAAAAAAGGGGAAGAATTCGATGTTTACTGGAAACAAGGTGACTTCGAATATTGCTCAGATTGCGATGAAGATCTGCAAGTCTATCACGGGGTAATAAGGAAAAAAGTGTGAGAAGTCCAATTACTTTATCAGAAAAATCAGTTTATTAAATAAGTTGTGTTATTATAGTACTTATCCTACTGTATATAGTGGGTATAAAGGAATTGTTAAAAGTTTTTAGATTTATTTGACTTTTCAAGTAAACTTGCTATAATAAATTACAGAACTAAAGAATTCACCAGAAACAGCTATTCACCTATTCAAAAAAGTGATCAGCACGTTATGGTACTTTTTTGAATATGTGAATTTTTTTATGGAAAATTCCATATTGAAAATTTTTTTAAATCTCAGGAGGTTTTTTACATGGAAGGTACAGTAAAATGGTTTAACTCAGAAAAAGGTTTTGGATTTATCGAAGTAGAAGGCGGAGACGACGTATTTGTACACTTCTCAGCGATTCAAGGCGAAGGCTTTAAAACGCTTGACGAAGGTCAAAAAGTTGAATTTGAAGTAGAGGAAGGCAACCGCGGACCTCAAGCTACTAACGTAGTTAAAATCTAATCTCCCAAGACCCGCTCAATCATGAGCGGGTCTTTTTCTATGCTAGAAAGGAAAATTACCTAACTGAGTTTTAAAAAAATGATAAGTTAGTAGGGGTTTAAGGAAGTATTAAAAATCAATTCTTAAGTTAAAGACTAGTCTACATATAAATTCAACGAAAAATTTTATGAATAGATCATAAAATTAACTTTTTCGACGAATAGAAATAGTGAAAAAATAACGTTTAAAAACAGAATAGTTAGAAAAGTAAAATTACATATATCATTGCACTTATTTTCAGGTAATATAAAACAGTTATAGATTCCTATATATTCAGAATAATTAAACGTTTATGATTGAATTACCCCGTCAGAAACGGTGGCACATTAAAGGAGTGAACCATTACATGACAAAGAACAAAATTTTGACATTAAGTTTGGCCGCAGCATTGGCATTGTCTGCAGCATCTTCATCTGTTTATGCGTCTCCAACAAATGCCGTATCTGAAAAAGTACACGTGAACGCGAAAACCAATACAACTGACCTAGTTTCAGGGCAATTAACGATGCCTTCTAACAAGGCTGCCAAGGAAATAGTCTATACATATCTTGAACAGAAAGAAGGGCTATACAAGATCGGAAAGGGATCTGCAGCTGATTTTAAAGTGCTGGATGAATCTACAGATGATCTGGGTATGACGAATTTAAAAATCCAACAAACGTTTAAAGGTGTCCCGGTTTTTGGATCCGTTGTTTCAGCAACTGTTGATAAAGATGGTGTTTTAACTGCTGTCTCAGGAACGCTCTCACCTGAACTATTTAATAAAGCTTCATTGATAAAAGGAGCGACTGTTAAACCTTATGAAGCTGCGTCAGTGGCATTAGCAGATTTAAAAGCGAACATTGGAGAAAATGTGGAAATCGATAAACAAGTAGGTCCGCAACTAACGGTTTATATGAACGGCGGAGAAGCGAAATACGCTTATAGTGCAGAATTCGAATTCCTTCATCCATCACCTGGTAAATACCAGTATTTCATCGATGCGAAGACCGGAAAAGTTTTAGATTCCTACAACCAAATCCATGAAGCGAAACCTTCAAGCGGTGTGACCGCACCGACTGGTACAAACACGACCGCATCAGGCAAAGGTGTGTTGGGCGACACGAAAACGTTCAATACGACGGTGAACAGCAATGGATCGTATTTAGCGGATAAAACGCGTGGCGGCGGCATTTTCACGTATGATGCGAGCAACCGGACGCGTTTGCCAGGTTCTTTGTGGTTGGATGCAGACAACGTATACAATGCGGCATATGATGCGGCAGCGGTAGATGCACATGCTTATGCAGCGCAAACCTACGATTATTATAAAAATAAACACAACCGCAATAGTTATGATGGCAATGGCGCGCAAATAATCTCTACTGTGCATTATGGTCGCAGCTATAATAATGCGTTTTGGAATGGATCACAAATGGTTTATGGCGACGGAGACGGCGTTCAATTCACTTCACTTTCAGGTGGACTTGACGTAGTTGCGCATGAATTGACGCACGCTGTAACTGATAAATCAGCAGATTTGATTTACCAAAATGAATCAGGTGCGATTAACGAATCGATGTCTGATATTTTCGGGACAATCGTTGAATTCCACGCAAATAATAACCCGGACTGGTTGATCGGTGAGGACATTTACACGCC
>JBFIXY010000094.1:0-6572 GCA_041605655.1 Planococcus sp. (in: firmicutes)
AATTGCATGCAAAACAAGACGAAAATGAAAATAGCGAAACCTGCTCATGATGTTTTTGAAGCATTTGTAGATCCGGAAAAAATAGGCGGCTTCTGGTTTTCTTCAAGTTCCGAACGATGGGAAACGGGGAAAACTATTACGCTGCGTTATGATGAATACAATGCGAAAGTTGAAATTGATGTGCTGGCTATGGTGGCGGACCGTCAAATTGTGTTCCGTGATAAAGCCATGCACCAAGTCACCATCACATTGCTCGATGAAGAAGAATCTTTGACGATCGTCGAAGTCATTGAAGAAGGATTTGACGAAGCTGCACCTGATTTTGTAGAAGCCTTGATCGACAATAAGGAAGGCTGGGTTTACGCATTAACGTGTTTAAAGGCGTATTTGGAATACGGTGTCAGTATCCGAGCTGCACTCGTCAAGTGAAAAGGGAATTTTGAAGCTGTGACACGTTAACTGATGAATCCCGAGAATGTATACATAAAATAAAAAGCGGCAGTTTCCGAATGCGGAAATTGCCGCTTTTTCCTATAGTCGTTTCTGCGACATCGCTTGACGCATATTCTGTAACGCAGTTTTGCCTGCATCTCCACGCAAAATCATCAAATTTGTGTAAAGCGCATCGATCAAGCTGAGTTGGGCAATACGTGATGACAAAGCTTCTGAGCGGAAGTCGGTTTCTTCAGACACCGTATACAACGCAATATCTGCATCTTTAGACAATGGCGACTTGCCGAAATTTGTGACACAAATAATGGTGACTTCTTTTTCTTTCAATACACGCAAAATATCAAGGACATCAGTGGTCGAGCCTGAATGTGAAATGACAATGGCGACATCGCCATCCTGCAATTGGGAAGCTGCCATTAACTGCATATGTGAATCCAAGTTCATGGACACCAGCAAGCCAAGGCGGATGAATTTATGATAACCATCCATTGCAATCATTGCAGAGCCGCCGCTGCCGAAAAACTCGGTTTTGCGGGCTTTCATAATGGCATGGGAAGCGCTCTCCATTGCCTCTGCATCTATAATCTGCAGTGTTTCTTCGAGTGTGTTGATGTTGGAACGGAATACTTTTTCAGTCACACTTCGCACGCTATCGCCTTCTTCGATTTGTTCATGGATGTCTTTTAACGGTGCTACAACTTCGGCGGCGAGCGAAATTTTGAAAGCTTGGAATCCTTTAAATCCAATTCGTTGGCAGAAGCGGAAAATGGTTGATTCCGCAAGACCGAGTTCATCGGCAATCTGATTGATCGTTAAATGGATGATGTTTTTAGGGTCGTTCAATACAAAATCTGCTATTTTCTTTTCTTTATCACTGAACCGCTGATAACTTCCGCGAATAGCAGCCAAAGCAAATTGTTGTTCTTTCATAGCGCGTCCTCATTTCTCTGTCAGTAATTTCTCATAATTATAGAATAACATGTTGCATACGGAAAAATATTTGATACAATAACTTTTATAAAGAAAAAAATTCTTTTATTTTAACAGGAGGTTTTATTATGCAAATTGGAGTTATTGGTCTTGGCAAGATGGGATTGAATCTTGCGTTGAACTTAGCGGACCATGGACATGAAGTGGTTGGATACGATAGTCATGCGGAGATTGAAGAAAGCGATTTCATGACGGTTTCGTCCATCAAAACGTTAATCGGCAAACTTGCTGCGCCGCGGACGGTTTGGTTGATGGTACCTGCAGGAGAAATCACCGAATCTGTACTGACAGAAGTAAGTGAGTCATTAGATGAGGGTGATGCGATTATTGACGGCGGCAACTCGAACTACAAAGATAGCGTGCGCCGTGCAGAAGAATTGAAAGCAAAAGGAATTTTCTTGTTCGATTGTGGGACAAGCGGTGGCACGGAAGGCGCACGCAACGGCATTTGTTCAATGATCGGCGGCGATGCCGAGAAATTTAAAGATATTGAACCGTTATTCCAAGGCATTTCAGTAGAAGATGGCTATTTGTATACAGGAGAGGCCGGCAGCGGACATTTCTTGAAAATGGTCCACAATGGCATCGAGTATGGCATGATGCAGTCAATTGCGGAAGGATTTGAAATCCTGAACAAAAGCAATTTCGACTTTGATTATGAAAAAGTGGCTGGGGTGTGGAACAATGGCTCGATTATTCGTTCTTATCTAATGGGGCTTACGCAAAATGCTTTCTCGAAAGACGAAAAATTGGAAGGCATCCGCGGCGTTATGAATTCATCTGGCGAAGGAAAATGGACGGTGGAAACTGCATTGGATCTGAATGTTCCAGCACCGGTCATTACATTGTCCTTGATGATGCGCTACCGCTCACTCGAAGACGATACGTTCACAGGGAAAGTCGTAGCAGCATTGCGCAACGAGTTCGGCGGCCACGCTGTCGAAAAAAAATAAGCATTATACTACTTGGGGATTAGATTAAAGGGGGAAAAGAAATGTCAGGTTCAACATTGATTATGGTGGCGTTAGCAGGTATTTTTTTGCTATTGTTTTTAGTTATCCGCACGAAATTGCACGCGTTCGTAGCACTATTACTCGTTAGTTTACTTGTTGGCATCGCGGCGGGCATGCCGCTCGGTGAAGTGATTACCTCTATACAGACTGGTATGGGGGGCACGTTAGGGTTCGTCGCAGTTGTCGTCGGACTTGGCGCAATGTTTGGGAAAATGCTAGAAGTATCTGGTGGGGCAGAACGTCTAGCAGCTACAATGATTAATAAATTCGGAGAAGATAAAGCGCAATGGGCTCTCGGTATCACAGGCTTTATCGTCGCTATTCCTGTATTTTTTGATGTTGGATTCATCATTTTGGTGCCGATCGTCTACGGATTAGCACGCAAAACAGGCAAATCGCTGCTACATTACGGAATTCCGCTATTAGCGGGTCTTGCGGTCACGCATAGTTTCATACCACCAACACCAGGACCAATTGCGGTCGCTCAGCTCGTAAATGCTGAACTGGGATGGGTCATCTTATTTGGTACACTTGCAGGGATTCCGGCTATGATTTTGGCAGGTCCTGTATTCGGCCGCTTTATCGGTAAAAAGATCCATCTGGAAATTCCGGATTATATGGAAATTGATGAACGCGAATACGATAAAGATCTGCCGAGCTTCGGAATGATTACATCGTTGATCCTCATCCCGCTTGTGTTAATCTTATTGAACACAGTTTCAGCTGCGCTGCTCGAAGAAGGCAATATAGTCCGGGACATCTTAATGTTTCTTGGACATCCATTCGTTGCTTTGACGATTGCTACCTTGCTTACGTTTTATCTATTGGGTACAAAACGCGGCTACTCGCGTCAAGAGGTCCAAGACATTGCAACAAAAGCTCTTGAACCTGCCGGTATCATTATCCTTGTTACGGGCGCAGGCGGTGTATTTAAGCAAGTGTTGATCGACTCTGGCGTTGGCCAAGTATTGGGCGACATGATGGGTGATTCAGCATTGCCGCCAATTGTTTTGGCATTTCTGATCGCGACTGCTGTGCGTGTCGCACAAGGTTCTGCAACTGTTGCTATGGTCACAGCTGCTGGGCTTATCACTCCGCTGCTCGAAATGGTCGGCATGACTGGCCCCGCATTAGGCTTAATCGTTATCGCCATCGCTTCAGGAGCAACGGTGTTGTCACACGTCAACGACTCCGGCTTCTGGTTGGTCAACCGTTATTTCGGTATGGACGTGAAGGACACATTGAAATCATGGACAGTCATGGAAACCATCATCGGTCTCACAGGCTTCACTGTCGTCTTGATCATCAGCTTCTTTATCTAATAAAAGGAAAAATTAAATTGAACATGAATTTCTCGACAACCTGAAAAGAAAAAGGACCAACTCCTTTTTCTTTTTCTTGTATCTAAAGGAGGGCTAGCATGCCTGATCAAGCGTATTATTTGGGCGTAGATATTGGAACAACGTCAACAAAAGCGGTGCTGTTCGACAAAAAAGGAATCGTTGTGGAAAGTGAGACAGTTCTTTACCCGCTTTACACGCCAAACCAATTGATAGCAGAGCAAGATCCGGAAGAAATTTTTCGTGCGGTGCTTACTGTTGTAAGAGAAACATTGCGAAAAAGTGCCATTTCGCCGAAAGCACTGAAATTGGTGTCATTCAGTGCAGCGATGCACAGCTTAATTGCGATCGACAAAAATGGTGAATTATTGACGCAAAGTATCACTTGGGCAGACACACGGAGTGCAAAGCATGCTAAAAAGATCAAAGAAGACATGAATGGCCATGAAATTTACTTGCGCACCGGCACGCCAATTCATGCCATGTCCCCGCTGTCTAAGCTAGTGTGGCTAAAATCAGATGAGTCCGCGATATTTGAAAAAGCGGAGAAGTTCATCGGCATCAAAGAATTTGTTTTTCACAGATTCTTTGGCGAATACCTCATCGATCATTCACTCGCTTCTGCGACAGGATTGTTTAACTTGGAAAACCTGGATTGGGACGAAGAAGCATTGGAAATCGCAGGAATCAGTGCAGAAAATCTTTCGAAACCTGTTCCAACGACCCATATACAGACGGGTCTATCACCAGAATACGCTGCATTTATGGGCATTGATCAATACGTGCCTTTCGTCATCGGTGCAAGTGACGGTGTGCTGTCGAATCTTGGGGTCAATGCAATTGATCCCGGTGTGATTGCCGTGACAATCGGTACTAGCGGCGCAATCCGCACCGTGTCTCCCGTGCCGAAAACGGATCCAAAAGGGCGGACATTTTGCTACATTCTCACAAAAAATCATTGGGTAGTAGGTGGCCCTGTTAACAATGGAGGAATTGTCCTGCGCTGGCTGAGGGATGAATTTGCCACTTCTGAAACAGAAACGGCAAAACGACTTGGAATTGATTCGTACGATGTACTGACGAATATTGCTTCAAATGTCAGCGCCGGCTCTGACGGCTTATTGTTTCTGCCCTACTTAACGGGAGAACGTGCCCCTTTATGGGATGCCAATGCCCGAGGTTCGTTCTTCGGTTTAAGCATCCATCATAAAAAACAGCACATGATTCGTGCAGTGCTTGAAGGGATTGTTTTTAATCTGTATACAGTATTGTTAGCTGTTGAGGAGCTGACGGGTGAACCAGTTCGGATTCAGGCCTCAGGAGGCTTTGCGCGCTCGGCAATGTGGCGCCAGCTCATGGCAGATGTCTTTGATAAACCCGTCATCATTCCAGAAAGCTACGAAAGTTCCTGTCTTGGGGCAATTGTTCTGGGGATGTACGCAATAGAAGAAATTGACGATTTCAGCATCGTTTCAGATATGATTGGCGAAACACACACTCATTCTCCCAGCATAGAAGCTTCTGATGTCTATCGTGAATTGCTGCCTATTTATATCCGTCTGTCACGACTGTTAAAAGAAGAATACGAAAGTATTTCAGATTTTCAGCGCCAACACATCAAGTGATTTTGCATAACTTATCGACCAATAATGTGAAACCCATAGCCTTGAATAAGGCTATGGGTTTTTTAAATTCATCAGTTGGAATAATTTTCCGAAAAAATTTAATAAACTACTTTTATAAATTGTCATTTCAAGGTAAACTAAAGAAAGAATAACTAGATATAAATAACTACTAATTTTATTTTTAATAGGAGGTGTGGGCTATGACAAATGGCAGTTTAGAGCTTTTAAAACAAGAAGTATCCGACAAAAGAGCTGAAGGCAAATATAGAGAAACGATAGAACAAGGCTATATTTTGTTGGAAAAAGCGAAACGCAGTGACAATCCGAAAGCTGTGTTAACGGCATATTTGAATATAGCCGCCTCTTATTATTTTATCGGTGACATAGAAGAAGCGTTTAGATCGATTGAATCTTATAGAGAAGTTTGCGAGGTTCAAGGCGACGAAGCCGATCATTTAAATTTATACCACGTGTTATTTTTACTGTATGAATACAATAAAGATTATTTGCGAGCGAAAGAAACGTTAAAGAAAACAATCCATACAGGGGAGCGGTTGCAAAAACACCGACTCATCAGTATAGCTTATGGCAATATGAGCCATATGTATTTGATGGAACGGGATTTTGCAGGAGCGTTAAATGCTGCCAACAAAGCGATGGACTATGCTGAACAAAGCAAAGCCTTAAAGCCGGTCCGCTGGATGCGAATTAAAATGAACAAAATTAAAGCGCTAATTGGATTGAAAAATTACAAAGCTTCTGAAAAGCTCTTGGAAGAATTGAAAAATGATCCGTTGCTTGAAGAGTTTATGCCGGAAAAAGCGGAATGTTACAGCATTGAAGGCGCATGGTATGCAGAACAAGGACAGTATCAGGAAGCATTTGATGCGTATACAGCTGCAAAAAAATCAGCTGAAAATCATAAAGACCTGCAGTTATTGCAAAGCATTGAAGAAGAACGTTGCCGCTTATGCGAGTTGCTCGAAGATGTCCAATTGGGGTATGTCGTGCAAAAACAATATATTCAATTGCTCAACGAAATTCATCATAATGACTTAGCGCTTGCTGCATTGAAATTGGATATCAAGCACAACATCATCAAATACGAACGAAAAGCGAATACCGATTACCTGACTGGCTTATACAATCGC
>JBFIXY010000095.1:0-6568 GCA_041605655.1 Planococcus sp. (in: firmicutes)
AATCGTTGGAAGCAAAAGGCATTCCCGTCGTCATCGCCTTGGATGGCAAAAAAGGAATGGAGCTTTTCTATACGCTCCAGCCGCAGATGGTCATCGTCGACTTGCAATTGCCGGACGTCGACGGCTTCAACTTGGTAAATCGAATTTACGAAGCCGCCAAAAGCCGCTATTTGCCGATTGCCGTGATCAGCGCAGAAGACCGGATTGAACTCCAGATTCGTGCGATGGAAATAGGTGCAACCGACTTTCTGACAAAACCTTTAACGCTGCCCCTTTTTGTCCCTTACGTGATGAACCGCTTAAGAAACCAAGAGGCCATCGTTCAAGGAACCCTTTACGACGACTTAACAGGCGCCGGCAATAGAAGGTATTTCAATGATGTATTCGTTCAAATGACTAGCTTGGCGGAGCGGGCGAAAAGCACGTTCTCACTCGTCTTGCTCGATTTGGATCATTTCAAAAAAGTGAACGATAGCTACGGCCATCCTGTGGGCGACGAAGTGCTGCGAACGTTCAGTAAACTTATCCTCAACACAAAACGCGACTCGGATCATTTCTTTCGGTACGGCGGAGAAGAATTCGCCCTTCTCCTTCCAGACACAAAAGCGCAAGCTGCGGTAGAGCTCGTAGATCGGATTCGGGCTGACTTTGCGAAAACTCCTTTTTCGGTTGGGTCTACAGAGTCGTTCCACGTCACGTTTTCTGCTGGGATCAGCGAATATCGCCGGAAACAGGAAACCTTGGTCAGCAAAGCCGATCAAGCGTTGTATCAAGCGAAAAAGAACGGCCGGGACCAGACAATCGTTTACGAACTGACGAACAGCGAACTCAGACGGCAGCTCAACATTATTATTGTTGACGACGATTCACTCGTCCGTAAATTGGTCGCCAAACAATTTTCCAGCTGGAAGCCGGCTGATTTTGACATTTACATCGAAGAGTATGCAGACGGCGTCAGCTTTGTTGAATCTTCTTGGTACAAACCCGATGAAAATTACATGATTTTACTCGACGGGGTCATGCCGAAGATGGACGGGCTGGAAGTATTAAGCCATTTACGAAGCGAGTACCCTGATGAAAACATTGTGATTTCCATGCTGACATCACGCACAGACGAATCCGACGTGATTCATGCGTTGAAAAGCGGTGCAGATGATTACATCGTCAAACCATTTTATGCACAGGAAGTTGTGGCCCGCGTCCAGCGCCTAACTAAGAGGATGTTCAATTGACTATTAACCACATTTGGATGTTCAGCGCTTTTTTATTCACAAGCCAACTGGTACTGTTAGTGATTTTAGCTTTGCGAAAACACCGCTTGTCTGCAAAAGAGCAAACAATCAGCAACCAATACGAGTCCTTAACCGATTCGTTCAGTTCGTATATGATGGACCCCGAAGATGACCGCTTCATCCACGAAATCAGCGGCATCACGCATCAGACAATTGTGCTTGAACGCTTGCTGAACGGCTATGTGTCCATCACCAAAGGCAGCATCACGTCTCCGCTTGTCGCAAGATTATCAGAAGATTTTTTAACGGAAACTTACACAAAACAGCTCATACATTCCAATTGGGCGATGCGCATGAATACCTTGTACTTTATCGAAGATTTTCATATGCAGTCGCTCATTCCGCAGCTGAAAGAAAAGTTGCGCAACACAACTCGACTCGATCAGGAAACGCAGCAATTGATCCGCACTTTGGCTTCTTTGAACGAGTCGGATACTTTGCTAGAATTAGCCCAATTCCCAAGCGCACCCGTACGTCTTTATCAGGACGTATTCAAACGCTTAGAAGAACCGGTCATGTTTGAACAACTCGGAGCCGTGCTGGATGACAAAAACCATCCGACCGCCTTAAGGGAGGCTGCCATTTCGTATATCGGAACGGCGGGATTAACCAGGTTTTTACCGCAAATCGAGGACGAGCTGCAAAGTCCTGTTGAAGAAATTCGCATCCAGGCGTTAAAAGCGATTTCTCATTTGCATTATTTGTCTGAACCAAACTTATTGACCCCATTTTTTCACTCTTCCGCATGGCAAGAGCGGATGTTTGCTTCCCAAATTGCGGGTCGGCTGCAATTGTCGCGCTTTAAAGAAATGCTTGGGGAATTAATGGGAGATTCGGTATGGTGGGTCCGCTATTCCTCTGCTGAAGCGTTGGTCCAGTTTTCAGATGGTGACATTTTGCTCGACCATTTATCCGTGAATCATCCCGACCGCTATGCCCGAGACATGGCCACGCAGTGGAAATCGTCTCTTTTAGGAAGTGAAGAATAATGCATACATTTTTTCTGATTGCATCTTATGTCATCATTGCGTACATGCTTTTTTCAAGTTTGAGTTACGTCGGTCTTTTTTTACTCGCATTCCGTAAAGTGAAAAAAGAAGATAATCTGGATCAAAAAGAATCGACAGAAGACTTGTTAAAAAACCAGACAACGTATCCTGTTTCCATTTTGGTTCCCGCATACAATGAAGAAATCGGCGTCGTCAGCACGGTCCGTTCTTTGCTAGCGTTGGAATACCCGAAAAAAGAAGTGATCGTGATTGATGACGGTTCGAAAGACAACACAGCTGCGCGCATGATTGAAGCGTTCAAGATGACGAAAATCCCATTCGCTGTCCGCACGCACATCCAAACAGCTGAAGTTGAAGCGATTTATCAATCGGCTACGTTCCCCTTCATTCGCTTGATCCAAAAAGCGAATGGCGGAAAAGCGGATGCCTTGAATGCCGGCATCAATTTATCTAAATTCCCGTATTTTTGTGCGATTGACGGCGATTCGATCCTAGAAAACGATGGACTTGTAAAAACGATGAAACCCATCATCGAGTCGGATGGCCAAATTATCGCAACCGGCGGATCTGTGCGAATTGCCAATGGCTCCACCATCTCCCGAAGCAAAGTGGAAAAAATCGACCTGCCCAAGCAGCCGCTTGTTTTGATGCAAATTGTTGAGTATTTCCGCGCATTTCTAATCGGTCGTCTCGCATTAAGTCAATTGAACATTTTACTCATTGTGTCTGGCGCATTCGGCGTATTCAACAAAGAACGCGTCATTCAAGCCGGAGGATACAATAAGCACACCGTCGGCGAAGACATGGAATTGGTTGTCAGACTGCACCGGTTGCTCAAAGAGGAAAAGTCGGACCAACGCATTGAATACATCCCCGACCCTGTCTGCTGGACCGAAGCGCCTGAATCGCTGGAAGTTCTCCGGTCTCAGCGCTTGCGTTGGCAGCGTGGGTTGTTTGAAACGCTATGGACCCATAAGAAAATGATGTTGAATCCACGATACGGCGCCATCGGATTATTTTCGATGCCTTACTTCCTTATGGTCGAACTTCTTGGGGCGGTGTTTGAATTTTTTGGATACGCCATTATCTTTGGCGGTTTGTTCTTCTCCCTCGTGGATCCGAATGTAGCGCTTGTCCTCTTTATCGTAACGATTTTCTACGGTTCGTTCATCTCGGCACTTGCCGTTTTGCTAGAAGAGATGACGCTTCATAAATACCCGAAAGTGTCGCATCTCGTACGCCTTTACTTATGGGCGTTAACAGAAGCTTTCTGGTACCGGCCGCTTGTGGTTTTGTGGAGAATCCAAGGGATTTTCATCTCCTTTCAGAAAAAAGCCAATTGGGGCGATATGAAACGCAAAGGAATTTCATCTTAACTTCAGGAGGTATGCATCATGAAAAAAATCTTAATCGCAGATGACGAAGAAATCTTGCGTATATTGATCGTCGACACATTGGAAGACGATTTTGAAATAGCGGAAGCGGAAGATGGCAAAGAAGCGCTGCAAAAAATTCGGGACAACGAATACGATTTGATCGTCCTCGATTATATGATGCCTCATCTCACCGGTTTGGAAGTATTGGAGCAAATGCGAGAGGATCAGAACACGACGAAAGTGTTGATGCTGACCGCCAAAGCACAAGATGCGGACCGGGAAAAAGCCATCAGCAAAGGGGCGGATTATTTCATGTCCAAGCCATTCAGCCCGATGGAATTGTTGACGCTCGTGGAAAATATACTCGGCGAATAGAAAAAAGCGAGCAGGTCCTTTTCAGGACGTGCTCGCTTTTTTTAGAATGTTGAATAGGATAGTAATCTACTACATTTAATAAAAAGCATATTTTTTACTACAAAAAATATAAGTGAAGAATCTACGTATTTGGAGAAGCGTTCGCTCGACTCCTGTGGGGCTAGCGGGTTTGAGAGACCCCGGAGACTGCGATAGCGGTCGAGGAGGCTCGATTCCCGCCCCACGGAAAGCGAGCGATAAGCTTCGGAAAATACGGTTTACAAACTTCCTCTACAGCCTGCTCGCTTTTTTAGTTCCAGCATTATTCAACATCATCTTCTGCAGAATCGTTGGTTGCGTAATAGATCACGCCGTTCCGATGCTGCTTATCCAGTAATTTCTTCATCACTTTCGATAAATTCAACGGCGCATACGGCTTCGTCAAATAATGGCTGATCTTGTCTATTTTTTTGGAATCTGATGATGGGTCCAGAGCAGAGGAAATGACGATTGGAATGTCTTTCGTTCCGTCGTCGGCTTTCATCATATCGACAAGATCCCAGCCGTTCAGCTCTTCCCCGAGCATGATGTCCACTACCGCACCCACTAATGGCGTGCGTTTCGCCTCTTTAAAGGCTTCTTTTGGACAGGTGTGGTAAATCACTTTAAAGCCGTTGACTTTCAACTCCTCAGACAATAAGAGCGCAAGGCTCATGTCGTCTTCGACAATCATCACCGGCGGATTTTCTTCTGTACCTTCGGCATTCGTACTTACCTGGGGTTTAGTCACCAGCGGCAGCTCGAAGTGGACAACTGAACCTAGTCCTTCTTGCGATTCGATCCAAATTTCCCCGTCGTGCTTGCCGATGATTTCACGGCAAATGGCAAGCCCAAGTCCAGTGCCGCCAATTTTACGACGCGAGCTGTTATCAATGCGCTGGAATTTCGAGAACAATTTCGGGATGTCATCCGCTGGAATGCCGATGCCTTCATCTTGAATCGACACACGAAGGTTATTGGCATCGTTTTTCATCGAAATCGTGACGGTGCCGCCTTGCGGTGAAAACTTAATGGCGTTGCCGATTAAATTCATCAATACTTGTGCAATGCGCTCACGGTCCCCTTCGACAATAACATCCGCTGCGTCGTCGATCAATACGATAGCGTGCTGATCTTGCGCACGGAATTTCTCAGCCGTCTCGATAATGATTTCGTTCAGCGATAATTTGTCCATGCGGTAAACTTGATCGCCGGATTCCATCCGCTGCAGATCCAAAAAGTCGTTGATCAAGTTCGTTAACCGCTTCGCTTCTTTGTAAATCGTTTTCAGGTAGCGTTCTTGCTTATCGGGCTTGAGCTGTTTGTTCAGCAATAGCTCGGTAAATCCGAGAACACTTGAAAGCGGCGTGCGCAGCTCATGGCTGACAGTGCTCACTAGTTCGGACTTCATCTTGTCCACTTCGTGTTCTTGCGTAATATCGCGGTGCACAAAAATCGTACCGGTTTTTTCGTTGTCTACGATAACTGGCGTACTGTAGACATCAATCACACGCTCATAAGGTTCTTTAACGGTGTACTGGAACGTATTCGCTTCCCAGTCCGTTTTTTGAATGCAGCTTTTTAGAAATTCGGTCATGCCTTCCGGATCAATCGTTTGCTCCGCCATTCGCTTGACCCAAACGTCTTGCTCGACCGCCGCATCAAGCGGTCCGTCACCGCAGCTCAACATCATGCACATTGTATCGTTATGCTGCTCCATCGTTCCTTCTTTTGAAATGAATTGAATACCTTCGTTGATGTTATTGATGATTCGTTCGTTTAATGTCCGTTCATGGATCGCCGCATCATACATTTGAATCCGATCGACCGCCAGATGAATTCGGTTCAACAGCCCCGTAATGTCCTGTTCTTCTTCTAATGTAAAGCCACGACCGACGCGCGACAAGCTGATCAAGGCAATGTTTTCAGCTTCTTCGTTTTTCACAGCCGCGTACAAATCTTGAATATACACCGTTTCAACTGTAAACCCTTTTTCCTCTTCGGCTTCCCGCTTCATCGTAAACGACTCACGATCGTTCAACCTGCCGAGTATGTAATTGACCCGTTCTTCTTGGAACAAGCCGAACATCGTCGGTGTAAATCCTTTTAACGCGTATTCGCCGGTTTTCGGCAGCCAAATCGTACCCGTATCGGCTTCGTACGTTTCCGTAAAGTAACCCAATGTCGCATCAATCAGCTTTTGCTTATCGAGTGTGAACGACAAAATGCGGTTTAACTCGTTAAAACGGATGAGCCGTTCTTTCGCTTTTTCTGTTTCTTCCAGCGACACTTCCAAGCGGCCTTGCTTTTCCTGCAATTCGTTTTTGTTCAATAGCAACGCTTCGTTCTGCGAAGTCAGCTCAGCTTGCGTCGTTTGTATCGTATTGATCATCTTATGGAACGTCATCGACAACACGCCGATTTCATCCGTGCGGTTTAGCGGTTTGTAAGCGACGTCTTCCCCTTCGACAAACCCTTCAATCGATTCCCGCATTCC
>JBFIXY010000096.1:0-6523 GCA_041605655.1 Planococcus sp. (in: firmicutes)
CAATCGCTTTTTCGATTGCATCAGGTGTATGCGCATAATCGATAAAAATCGAAACCGGTGCTTCCAAATCGACTTTTTGCATACGCCCCTCAACAGGTGCGATGTGCGACAATGCTTCAAGCACCGCTTTCAGCTCATAGCCTTCAGCATATAAAGCGGTGATCCCCGCCAATGCATTTAAAACATTAAAGTGTCCCAGTAACTTCATCGACACTTCATATTCACCTACTGGGCAAACCAATTTAAATCTTGTTCCTGCATTATCCATCTCAATATCAGACGCTCTAAATTGAGCGTGCTCTTTGATGCCATAAGTATAAACAGGATGCGGGGTCATTTCAGCATAGCGTTTCGACCATGGATCATCTGCATTTAATACGGCCCTTTTCTTTTCTTGTAAATCCTGTCCCAGCTGAGAAAATAACAACCCTTTTGCATGGCCGTATTCATCCATTGTTCCATGGAAATCCAAGTGGTCATGTGTTAAGTTCGTGAAAATCGCCGTGTTGAATTCTACACCAGCCAAACGGCCGAGCACCAAGCCGTGCGAAGACACTTCCATCGTCATATGGGTACAGCCTTCATTTTTTGCACGGGCAATCATCTTTTGAGTAGTCAATGCATCGCTAGTCGTGTTTGCAGATTGATGCAATTGACCATTCAAATTAAAGCCGATCGTCCCTGTCAGAGCAGATTTTTCGCCAAGTTCCATCAGCATCGAATGCAAAATGCCTGCTACACTCGTTTTACCATTAGTTCCTGTAACGCCGATCATGTGAAGCGATTTTGAAGGATAGCCGTAAAACTTTGCAGCAATCAGACCCAACGCACGATCCGTATCTTCGACAATCAAAACTGCAGCGCCTTCTACTTCAAGCGGTCGTTCTGCTACTACAAGTGTTGCACCTTGCGCGACAGCTTGTTCAGCAAAATCATGGCCATCAACCGTATAGCCTTTGATGCAAAGAAAAAGAGACCCTTTTTTTGCTTCCCTGGAATCCATCGTGATGTGATCAATCGTTTCCGGTAACTGGCCCTGCAAAAGGTTATAAGGAATATTTTCGATTAATTGTTTTGTGTTCATGAAAATCCTCCTACTCTATTACTAGCGAAGACAATACATATGCATGAAGCAATGCTGCCGCAGCTTTAAGTGAATCGACATGTGTCCGTTCATAAGAATGTGAAGCTTCTATTCCCGGACCGAATAGCGCATGCTTGACGTCATGCCCCGCGCTGATCGCTGCAGAAGCGTCGGAGCCGTAGTACGGATAAATATCCACTTTATAATCGATTTCGTGATCTTTTGCCAATGCGATCAAATGCCGTGTTAAGCCGTAATGGTAAGGACCGCTGGAATCTTTTGCACATATCGATACCGTATATTCGTCCGATTGTTGGCCGTCGCCTATTGCGCCCATATCGACAGCGATATATTCTACAGTTTGTTCTGGAATATTCGAATTACCGCCATACCCTATTTCTTCATTATTGGAAATGTAAAAATGGGTGGTATGCGGCAATTCTTCTCCACTTCCGCTTAAATGTTTAAGTAATTGAAGCAGTAACGCTGTGCTCGCTTTGTCATCTAGATGACGCGACTTGATAAAGCCGTTGTCAGTAGAAGTATAGCGTGGATAAAACGAAACAAAATCACCGACTTCAATACCGAGTGTCCGGACTTCTTCAGCTGAAAATACTTTTTCATCCAATCGTACTTCCATATTGTTTTCATCACGGTTTGCGGTGCCAGCATCTTTATAAACGTGGACAGTCGTTTGATGGAGCAGGATTGTGCCCTCTACTGTACTTCCATCCGCTTTATGTATAAGGCAATTTTCGCCTTCGATCGCGTTGAATTTAAATCCCCCGACTAAAGATAACTTTAAACGTCCTGAAGGTTTGATCTCTTTTACCATTGCACCTAGCGTATCAACATGCGCCGTCAATAAGCGATGAGCTGTCTGGTCTGTTCCTTTGATAGTTGCTATTATAGCCCCTTTATTCGTTTCAGTATACGTTACATTCCAATTTTCCAAATGTTTCTTAATGGTCTTCATGATATTTATCGTGAAGCCGGATGGACTTGGAATTTCAGCTAATTCTTGTAAGAAATTCAGCGTTTCTTGTTGTTTCCACTCGAATGACATAGCATATGCCCCCTCTTATCTCTTAATCATATCAAAAGGCGGCATTTTCGCACAGGAAATTAATGCATTGTCGCATAATTTCTTAGTAGATTGCTTGCAAACTCCCTTTTTTCAAAGCATAGGAATAATTATCTTACACACTTTACCAAAAACGGCATGAGAAACAAATTATATAGTAATATGAATTACTTAAGTTAAATCAATAAGTTGAGGTGTCTCATGGAACGCATTGCCACATACTCTTTCAGAAACAAAATGTTCATCCATCTATTCGGATTGGGGCATTTGATACACGTAATGATCCATTCGATTACTGAAGAAACCATACCCATTCACTCCGCAGGATTTGGTATTTTTGCGTACGCATTGCTGCTGGGGCTTTGTCAATTGAAGGCCTATAAGCGTATGTTGGAAATCACGATTCTTCTGATGATGAATTTGTCAGTGTTCATTTTAAATTTCGAATCTGTCGCCGCAGTCAATATTGTCTATTTCGCTATCCCTCTCATAGCATCAGCGTTATATTTCGACACTTTATCAACGATTGGTCTCGGAATCATTTCCACCATTGAAATTCTTTTGCTGGCTTTTGTTTTCGACCAACTAGGCGGACGAGCTCCGATGGCCTATGTATATTTGACACTATTTGTATTCATGGCTTTTGTTATGGCCATGACCATACTCCATTCGATTTTTTTCCAAAAGGTATGGACGAGGATTGAAGAAGAAAACGAATCGATGGAACGGGCGCTATTGTCGAAGGAAGGCTATTTGCATCTATTTTTCGAAACAGCAAAAGATGCAATTGCCGTGTTCGATAAAGATAATAAAATCATCGCGATCAACCCTGCGTTTGAGGAATTATACGGTTGGACTCAGGAGGAATGTATAGGCCGTTCCCTGCCGCTTATCCCTCCTGAACGGTATGAAGAAGTTGCAGAACGTACGCTTAGAGTCCAGCAAGGTGAAAGCTTTTCATTACTTGAAACTCAAGATTTGAAGAAAGATGGCAGCCGTTTCGATGTACAAATCACACTTTCGCCTATCATTGATAAAGAAGGGACTGTGATTGCCACTTCCGGAATTTCACGAGATATTTCCTATAAAAAAGATGCAGAAAAACTGATTTTGCAAACCGAAAAATTAAAGCTTGCTGGAGAAATAGCCGCAGGGGTAGCACACGAGATCCGAAATCCGATGACCGTGATTTCCGGTTTTGTTCAAATGATGGAGCGGGATCCAAACGACCCCTATACAGAATACACAAAACTCATCCATTCTGAAATCGAGCGCATCAATTTGATCATAAGTGAATTTTTGGTACTTGCTAAACCACAAGCGTCTACTGCGCATGAACTCAGCCTCAAAAAAGTTGTAGGTGACATTTTAATGCTGTTCGGACCAGAAATGAATATGCGAAATATTACGCTCCATTCAAAATGGGACCAGGAAGATTATTTAATCGTTGGTGAAGAACATCAATTGAAGCAAGTCTTTATCAATTTGCTGAAAAATGCGATTGAAGCGATTGATGGGTTAGACAGAACTGGAAAGCTTGAATTGATTGTTGAACGCAATACGGACAGCCACGTTTCGCTAAGCTTGCACGATAACGGCATGGGGATTTCCCCTGATGCATTGAATTTGATTTTCGAACCGTTTTATACAACGAAATCAGCTGGGACAGGGCTAGGATTGCTGATTTCACAAAAAATCATCCAAGAACATAATGGTATGTTGACGATCGAAAGCCGTGAAGGTGCCGGCACAGTAGCAACCACGTTATTGCCATGCAATTAAAAAGGGCCCCGAGGGGCCCTTTTTAATTTAACGATCGATCATTCGATTGTTAAATCACTTCAATAATCGTCTGACAAAACGCACTTTTTCCTTATACGGCGGAAATAGAATATTCGTTGAAAGCTTCGTGGATTTTTTTAGTATCGATTTGGCGTGAGTGAATGTTTCGTAACTGTACTTTCCGTGATACGAATTCAACCCTGAACTTCCGATGCCCCCGAATGGCAAATGCGCGCTCCCTACATGGGAAACGGTATCGTTAATACACCCTCCTCCAAATGGCAACTCATCTAGGAAAAAGTCGACTGCCCTGTTATTTTCCGAAAACAGGTAGGCAGACAGCGGTTTTGGCAATTTGCGAATCTGCCGCAATAATGCTGGCAAATCATTATAGGTGATAACAGGCAAAATCGGTCCGAACAGCTCGTCTTCCATCGAAGGGCTATCGAAATGGATTTTATCCAAAACGACCGGTTCAATATAAAGGTCCTTCCGATCTGAATGACCACCATAAATGATATTCGATTTTTCCCTATCGATAATATCAATTAATCGATCGAAATGGGCCGGACTTACGATGCGTCCATAATCTGGACTCGCTTGAGCGTCTTTGCCATAAAAATCACGGATGCTCGTAATCAGTTTTTTGATGAATTCATCTTTCACTGATTCATGCACACAAACGTAATCCGGCGCCACACACGTCTGGCCTTTGTTCATCATTTTTCCCCAAGCAATTCTTTTGGCTGCTAAATCCAGATTCGCCGTCTGATCGACAATCGCCGGACTTTTTCCGCCCAACTCTAATGTAATCGGGGTCAATCGCTCTGATGCTGCTTTCATAACAACTTTTCCTACATTGACGCTGCCGGTAAAGAAAATGTAGTCAAATGAGGCGTGGATTAAGGCTGTTACTTCCTCTCGTTCGCCCTCAACTACTCTAACGTAATAGGAAGGGAATGCGCCGCCCAAAATTTTCTTCACGATCGCCGCAACATTCGGCGTCGTTTCAGACGGTTTGACGATGGCGCAATTGCCACCGATAATCGCCCCGACAAGCGGCTCCATCACCAATTGAAATGGATAATTGAAAGGCCCTATAACTAATACGGAGCCGTATGGTTCTCTTATGATCATACTTTTTGCTGGTTGAAGGTGGAGCGGTGTTTTGACAGGTTCAGGCTTCATCCAATCATCAACATTTTCAATCATATAATTAATGCTATCCAGGACAAAACCGATTTCGGTTGCATAAGCTTCAAATTCACTTTTTCCCAAATCTTTTTTTAATGCATCCACTATTTCACTGTCATGTGCGACAATGGCTTGCTTCAACCGAGTTAGCTGAGCTTTTCGAAAAGCGACTGGCTTTGTCGCGCCTGTGTAAAAATAGTCGCGTTGCTCCTCAATCATGTTTTCAACATCTGCTGCTGTAAAATTCATTTTTCTTCCCCCTTTTATCCTACTGCTCTTTACCCGTTCTAAACTGCCGCAATCATCCATTTGATAATAAATGATCGATCTGTTGTTGCACGATTTGCCCTTCAGTAAAGGAAACCAATAAAGTAGATTGTTGCCTCATCGATTCGAACAGTGTAGGGACTTCTGGAAAATCAGTTATCTCCCTACGTTCTTGATTTTTTACTTCTCCGTAAAGATTCGACCAATTCTCTAGCGTCAAAACGCCATTTTCGCCAAATACTTTAAATTGCAGCAACTCTTTTTGCCCCACACCGCTTAATCCAGACAATAGAACCGGTGTATCATCTGTAGTCATGCCATGAGCTAGCAGACTTGTTTCGCACAAATCCGCTTGTTCCGGATAAGTGATAAGGTGATGCTGAATCGTCAAACCGCCAAAAATTCGGTTGATCAACTGCAAGTAATGGGGGAAAACTTCACGTACGAATCCGCCCTGGCTGCGAGAGGCGATCCATAGATTCTGTTGCCAGTCTCTTGGCCAATCCGGGAAGACCGTTTGCAATTCCACACGCTTAATTTTTCCGATCTCCCCTTCGCGAATCCTTCTGACCATCTCGTGCACTTCGGGTTTGTACATAAGGGGGAAGTGCATTGCGGTCTGAATGCGGTTGTTTTCTGCAGCTTCCACCATCTCAAATCCCGCCGCAGCATCGTAGGCTAACGGTTTCTCACTTAGTACATTAATACCCGCGCTTGCTGCCAATTTCGCGATTGCGGCGTGCGAGGCAGGCGGTGTACCGATATAAAGCCAGTCGATTTCCGAATGAAGCACAGCTTTTAATGACTCAGAAATCGGAACATCATAAGTTTTATGTAAAAATGCCAAACGCTCCGGGTTTTCATCATACACTCCATTGATAGAAATTTTCCCGTCTTGTTGGATTTGTTTGATAATGCGTTCCCCTACAATACCCGCTCCGATGATACCGATAGAATGCATAACTCTCCTCTTTTCTGAAGCCCGAATGGCTTTTTTTCAAACTCTTTGTTTATCAGTGTAACCTTTCAGGGTATGGAATAGTCAAACAATTCAACTAGAATCCAAAAGGAGGCACATACGATGGAAAAACAAACAAATTGGTGGGAACCTA
>JBFIXY010000097.1:0-6485 GCA_041605655.1 Planococcus sp. (in: firmicutes)
CATTGAAATTGAACAGGCACGGCTTCTGACGTTACACGCCGCACATAAAATCGATGCGGAAGGCGCAAAAGCGGCGCGCAAGGAAATTGCGATGATCAAAATTGCGGTTCCCCGTGTGACCTTGAATGTGATCGACCGGGCAATTCAAGTATTCGGCGGCGCCGGACTTACCGAAGATTTTCCATTGGCAGCCCATTATGCGTATGCACGGACGCTTCGTTTGGTGGACGGACCGGATCAAGTTCATTTGCGTGACGTCGGCAGACTCGAATTGCGCGATCAGCTGAAAGAAACCGCCTCAGTGAACTAATGAAGAATAGCTAGAGATGTGGGGAGCTCTTCAAAAAACGAGTAAATGAGGTTACCGAGATGAGTTTACGCGAGCGAAAAGCTGCTAAAAAGAAAGAGGATATCCTTCGTTCAGCAAGTTTAGTCATTTCGCGCGAAGGTTATCATAATGCCACGATGGAAGACATTGCTGCGGAATTGTTAATGACGAAAGGATCCCTCTATTATTACTTTAAAAGCAAAGAAGAATTGCTGTACCGCTGCCACGACTTGATTTTGTCGGATGCGATGATGAAGATGGAAGAGATTTTTCTGCAGGAAATTTCCGCGAAGGAAAAGATGGAAAAAGCGATCAAATTTCACTTGGAAGTCGCCATCCGGGAAAAAGAGATTTTCAACTTAATCGTCAAACCGGAACAAATCTTTTCTGAAGAGCATTTGGGTGAGATTATCGAGAAGCGTGCAAATTATGCGGAGGTCTTTGACCGGATTATCGAAGAAGGCATAAAGAGAGGCGAATTTTCGATTGAACACAAGAAAATGGCGCGCATGATCATACTCGGTGCAGCCAATTGGGTGCAAGTTTGGCATTCTCCGGAAGGGCAATACAGCAATGGGGAAATTGAAGAGATTTATTCGACTTACTTATTGAAAATGCTGATGTGAGGGTGTCGACATTGCTGCGCAATAAAAATTAGAGACCATCATGCTTTTATCTACAAGATTAAGCCATTCTTCATAAAGAATGGCTTTTTATGGTTTCAAAATCAAAAAAATTGTTAATACTAAGGAGACTGATGTTAAATGTTTTTAGAAAAAACGTAAGCGGATACATTAATCGCTATTGGTGGAAACGATTCATTTTTATATATAGGAAAAATCATCATTTATCGTAAAATTGTATGCAATAATAATTTTTCATATGGAGTGATTTTGTCGAAAATAGCGCCAAGTCAATAAAAGTGTACATAAACTAACACCAATCGTTCATAGTTACATCTTCTTACTGAAGCTAATACTATAGTAGTATATTCATATAAATGCACTCCTGCTCATAACTAAACGCTATAATTCCTATTATGTTTCAGGTAAACTAATGCCTATGTCAGAAGAAAAGGAAGATTTGAATGAAGAAGAAAAGTTTAACGGTTAAAGTCATTGCCGGATTAATTTTGGGTGCCATTACAGGCTTACTCATCAATATACTTGCACCAGATACATTTAATACTTTCAATACATATTTGTTCGTACCGCTTGGGCAGCTCTTTTTAAGCTTGATCAGTATGCTAGTCGTACCGCTTGTGTTCTTTTCGATCATCCTCGGAACGTCGGGACTTGGCGATCCTGCTAAACTTGGGCGCATCGGCTTTAAAACAATTACCTTCTTTCTCGTGACCACGACGATTGCGATCACAATCGGGCTTGGCCTAGCAGCAGTTATTCAGCCAGGGACGGCGGGAGAGTTTGATCTCAAAGCTGCTGAATTTGATGCAAAAGAAGCGCCTTCTGTAGCTGATACATTATTGAATATCATTCCAAAAAACCCGCTTGAAGCGTTAACGAACGGCAATATGCTGCAAATCATCGTCTTCGCCGTATTCATCGGTTTGGCGCTGACGGCACTGGGAGAACGCACGAAAGGTATTGTCAGCCTGGTTGAACAAGGCAACGAGATCATGATGTACCTTGTTGGCATCGTGATGAAGTTTGCTCCGTACGGAACTTTTGGTTTGATTGCGACAGCTATCGGATCGCAAGGTTTGTCCGCTATTAAAGCGATGGGCGCATACATGGCGGTTGTCGTTGCTGCATTGTTCATCCATGCCGCTTTCACATATGGCGGAACGGTTGGTTTACTAGCGAAGAAAAACCCGGTTTGGTTTTTCAAGAAATTTGCACCAGCAATGAGCGTGGCGTTCAGCACGTCGAGCAGCACAGCGACTTTGCCTGTTTCCATGGATGTCGCACAAAAGCAATTGGGCGTGCCTAAATCAGTCAGTTCATTTGTGCAGCCATTGGGAGCCACCATCAATATGGATGGCACTGCCATTATGCAAGGGGTTGCGACGATGTTTATCGCACAAGCTTATGGCGTCGATTTGACGATGGTCGAATTGGCGACGGTCGTATTGACAGCCGTATTGGCGAGTATCGGAACGGCTGGCGTGCCAGGTGTTGGCCTCATTATGTTGGCGATGGTGCTCGGAAGCGTCAATCTACCGGCAGCGGGAATCGGGCTAGTGCTCGGTATCGACCGTTTGCTTGATATGACAAGAACCGCAATTAATATTTCAGGCGATGCAGCTTGTGCTGTTTATGTAGCAGAAACGGAGAAAAACCGTTCAGAGGTGCTGCAAGAACAGGAAGTCAACGCATAAATACTTCAATTTAAAATCCCCCACTTCTATCCAATTGATAGAAGTGGGGGATTTTTGATTTAATTGATTTGTAAGCTCGATACTGGCATGACGCTTATTTAAAAGATTAGAATCAAAGTATGAGAAAAGTCGAGCAGATTAGTTTACAGTCATACCCCTAAGGGTATAGTATGGGTATCAAATACAACAGACAAAGGGGACACGTTACATGTTATTACGATATTTTTATGATGATAAATTAGCGCACGCATCTTATGTAGTAGGCTGCCAGGCAACTGGAGAAGCGGTAGTCGTAGATCCGATGCGCAATATTCTTCCATACGTTGAATTGGCTAAAAAAGAAAACTTGAAAATTGTCGGTGCACTTGAAACGCACATCCATGCAGATTTCGTTTCTGGCGTTCGTGAATTAGCAGATCGTTTTGATACGAAATTGTATCTTTCAGATGAAGGCGATGCTGATTGGAAATATCAAAACTTGGAAAATGTTAATCATCAACTAGTAAAAGATGGAGATACATTCAAGATTGGTAATTTGATCTTTGAAGTAATGCATACACCTGGGCACACGCCGGAAAGCATCTCGTTCATGTTGACTGATACCAAAACTGGGGATAAGCCGCTTGGGCTCTTTACAGGGGACTTTGTCTTTGTCGGCGATGTCGGCCGTCCAGACTTGCTTGAAAAAGCAGCAGGCATTCAAGACACGTCTGAACAGGGAGCTAAAGCGATGTTCGAATCGATCAAACGCTTTAAAGACCTTCCGGATTATTTACAAGTATGGCCAGCACATGGTGCAGGAAGTGCTTGTGGCAAATCGTTAGGTGCAGTTCCTTCAACGACAGTCGGGTACGAAAAAATGTTCAACTGGTCGATGCAATTTGATGATGTAGAATCTTTCACAAATGAGTTATTGGCAGGACAGCCAGAACCGCCTTATTATTTCGCTGTCATGAAATCCGTCAACAAAGTGGGGGCTGTATTGCTTTCTGAGCTGCCAGAGCCAGAGCCAATCGACGCGTATAGCGATATTAAGACATTGCTAGATGAAGGCAACCAAGTGTTGGACTTGCGTTCGGCAGATGCGTTCAGCCAAGGATTTATCCCTGGTACGATCAACATCGCCTTCAATAAATCATTCACGAACTGGGCAGGATGGGTTGTTGATTACAAAAAACCGGTTTACATCCTGATTGATCCCGCATCGCTTGACGAAATAATGACTGCGTTGCATTCAATCGGCATCGATCAAGTTCTTGGTTATGCAGATGCAAATGCAATTGTTGCTCAAGCAGATAACCTAGATCGATATGGCAATGTCTCGGTTGAAGAAGCGAAAGAAATGATAGATAATGGAGAAGCCAATGTACTCGACGTACGAAATCAAACAGAGTATGATGAAGGACATATTGAAAATTCCGACCATATTATGGTGGGCACGTTGAAGAATCGAATCGACGAAGTCGATTCGAGCAAAACAGTCATCGTCCATTGCCAAGGCGGAGCACGTTCTGCGATTGCAACAAGCTTGTTAAAAGCGAATGGCATCGATAACGTCGTCAACATGCCTGGTGGATATTCAAAATGGTCAACTAAAGTAAACGCGTAATTAACCAGATATGATGAACCGCCGGATACTCTTCCGGCGGTTTTAAGATGTAAAGGAGCAGATGAACAGATATGACATTACCCATTGCAATACTTGCGCTATTGTTTGTAGGCAGCGGCTACCGCCGATTTATGCCGCTTCGCGGAATGAGAAAAGAATGCATCGAAGAAGTGGACGCGAATGCTGTCACGATCTTGGACATCCGACCTTACAACATCTCCAAAGAAGAAGTGTCAGGTGCGATGAACTTGCCATTTTCTTATTTGATGCGCAGCCATAAGGAAATTCCGAAACAGCCGATTCATTTAATCGCAACAGACGCCATTGAAAAGAATTTGGGCGCACGCTTCTTGCAGAAAAAAGGATTTGAAATTGTAAGCTATAGCCTAACCGCACAAAACAGCGAAGGCGACTTGCGCGTCCCATGTAACTAATGAAGATTCCATCTTTCCGATGGAGTCTTTTTTTATTGGTAAAATCTTCAGGTTGACAAGGATGAAACAGCGATGTATATTTTGTGTAACCGGTTACACATTGTAGCGGAAATGAGGCAAGAACAATGACGACCATCAGAGATGTGGCAAAAAAGGCTGGAGTATCTGTTGCGACTGTATCCCGTTTCCTTAACGGAAGCGGATACGTCAGCACCGACTCAGCGAAAGCAGTGGCTTCAGCTGTTGAAGAATTGAAGTATGAATTGAATCCGGTGGCTCGGTCGTTGAACACAAAGCAATCGAATTTGATCGGTTTGATCTTGCCTGACATCACGAACCCGTTCTTTCCTGAATTGGCGCGAGCCGTTGAAGATGTAGCATTGACTTACGGCTACACTGTCATCTTATGCAATTCAGATGAAGATCCTGAGAAAGAGAAAAACTATTTGACTACCTTAAAGAAAAAATACATTGCGGGTTTCATTGTGACATCAAATCAGCTCGATGCGCCGCATTACGCGGATATGGATTTGCCGATTGTGGCGCTTGACCGTGCCATCAACGACAAAATCCCGACGATTTCTTCCAATAACCGCGAAGGTGCGGCGATGGGGACGAACGTCTTGATAGAAAGAGGCTGCAAAAACATTTTGTTCTTAAGAGGGCCAAATGAACTCAATCCTGCAAATGACCGGTACGAAGGATTTCTCGATGCGGTCAAGAAAGTGGATGTAAATTATCATGTTGTTACCTGTCCGTTCCATTTCGCGGATTCGCAGAAAATAACCGATGCGTTTTTGCGGGAACACCCAGAAATTGACGGTATTTTTGCCAGCAGTGACGTATCGGCAGCCGGAGCATTGAAAGCCGCTGTCACGCTCGGCATCAACGTGCCGGAACAATTGCAAATTGTGGGCTTTGATGGAATTGCGATGGGCGAGATGTTGTCACCAGGCTTGTCCACAGTGGCGCAGGACGTTTACAAAATGGGAGCGATTGCAACACGCGTGTTGATCAAGCGAATTGAAAACAAGCCTATCGAGCAGCATTTTTACGAAGTGCCGGTGCAAATGAAACTTCGCGGCACAACCAAAGGAGTGGCGGAATGATTACAGTAGTTGGCAGCATTAACATGGACCTAGTTGTACGGACAACCCGCTTTCCAAAGCAAGGAGAAACCGTATTGGGTGATTTATATACGACCGTACCAGGAGGCAAAGGCGCAAATCAAGCTGTAGCGGCTGCGCGTCTCGGCACAGCGGTCCACATGATTGGGGCAGTCGGAACCGACGCGTTCGGAGATGAATTGCTGAAAGGTTTGGCGACTGAAAACATTGACATCAATTCAGTGAAGCGAGTAGCTGGCACGAGCGGAATTGCGAACATCCTTTTATCGGAAGGAGATAACCGCATCATCGTCGTACCAGGCGCGAATCATTCCATTGAAGTGGAGGAGCTAGCGGCATTTGAATCTGCGCTTACAGCCAGCGACATCGTCATCGTGCAATTGGAGCTGCCGATTCCAGTCGTCTTAAAGACTTTGGAAATTTGCCATCAACACCAAGTGCCGACGATTCTGAATCCGGCTCCGGCCGATGCCTACATAAAAGAGTTATTGACGCACGCCACTTATTTGACGCCGAATGAAACCGAAGCCGAAGAGATCTTCGGTACGGATTGGGAGCAAGCGCTTGAACAATACCCGAACCGTCTGATTGTGACGTTAGGTGAAAATGGAGCCCGTTATTTTGATGGGCACCAGCACGTCACAGTAGA
>JBFIXY010000098.1:0-6440 GCA_041605655.1 Planococcus sp. (in: firmicutes)
ATCTTCAATCGCCCCTTCTAGCTGATAGGATTTCGTTGTCAATACGATCAAATCATATTGTTGAGTTTGATGCTTTGCTGTAATCAGTTTTGGCACCAAATTTACATCACCGTTAACACTGCGGATTTTTAAGCCCGTTTTCTCAAGTTGCGCTTTTCTGTTGCTTCGGACTAAAAAGGTGACATCTTGGTCTGACTCCATTAATCTTGCTCCAAAATATCCACCAATTCCTCCAGCCCCTACAATTAATATTCTCATCGATATCTTCCTCCCTTTTCGCACATTATCTCATTCTTTTTACAAATTACCCATTTCCTTCATAAAAACACCCAAAAAAAGACAGAACACCTTATCCGCTCTGCCTGAATCCCATGCTATTTATCGCCTCGTCACCGAGACGTATATTGCTCTGCAACTAACTGCTGATGTGCGATGCTGCGTTTCGCTGCCTTCGCTCCAGAACGCTGAAGCCTGCTCAATTCTCTTGTAATCATCGGCACATAATCATGCAGCTCTTTTTCAGAAGCCGTACCTTGAAGAAGTTTCCGGGCATTAAATTCTGTCTCTAGCAATGCTTCATCGACTAGCGCGTTCGCCAGTTCGACTTTCAAACTTGCCCCTTGCTCACCGTTAAGTTCAATCGCTTTAGCTGTCCTTAAAACTGCCGATTCAATAGCGAATAAAGAAATCGCCATGTCCGCTAATTTCATCAAGGTTTCTTGTTCGTCAGCCAATTTATGTCCATATGTTCTTGATGCAATGCCAGCGCACAACAAAAATACGCGCCTAATGGCTTGAACCGCTTCTATTTCCCGGGAAATAACGCTGATTGAACCGACTTTTGGCGACTGCATTTCTTCTGCAGCTTTTGTGGCAGCAGCTTCAAGCGGCACCTGCCCTTTCGCTGCAGCCTTGAGGAGATTTCCAGGGATCAAGAGCCTATTCACTTCATTCGTCCCTTCGAATATACGGTTGATGCGCGAATCACGGTAAATTTGTTCTATCTTATATTCTTTGATGTAACCATAACCGCCGTGTAATTGAAGTGCTTCATCAGCTACAAAATCCAATGTCTCGGATCCATAAACTTTACAAACAGCACATTCTGTTGCGTATTCCATCAGCCGTTTCGCAATGAGCCCCTGATTTTCCGAATCATAGAGCCCTTCTAACGCATCCTCGAGATACCCCGCTGTGCGGTATTGCAAGGATTCTGCCGCGTAGATGCGCATTGCCATATCCGCAATTTTTTCTTGCGTTGCGGTAAACTCCGCGATCGACTTGCCGAATTGCCGGCGTTCTTTCGTATATTTCACGGCTAATTCAAATGCGTATTTGGCAGCTCCCATCGTTGCAGAACCTAAGTTAAAACGTCCCAAATTCAAGACATTCAGTGCAATGACATGCCCTTTCCCCACTTCGCCCAATAGATTTTCAACCGGCACTTCACAATCTTCGAAAATTACGGAACGCGTCGATGAACCTTTGATGCCCATTTTTTGCTCTTCAGCCCCAAGCGATAAACCTGGAAAATCTTTTTCGACGATGAAAGCCGTAAAATCCCGACTGTCCACTTTTGCATAAACGATGAACGTATCGGAAAACGCTGCACTTGTGATGAACATTTTTGTACCGTTCAACAGATAATGCGTACCTGAACTATTCAGTCTTGCGGTCGTTTGGGCGGATAGGGCGTCCGACCCTGCATTCGGCTCTGTCAGACAATAAGCTCCGATAAATTCTCCAGAGGCAAGCTTTGGCAAGTAACGCGATTTTTGCTGAGGCGTTCCGAAATAAGTAATCGGTAAAGTCGCGATGCATGTATGATTGGAATGCGCCACCCCGTATCCACCAGCCGGTCCCAAAGCCTCTCCAACAATTCCTTTGCTGACTTTATCTAAACCCAGCCCGCCATATTGTTCCGGCACACTGTGTCCGAGCAGCCCAAGTGCTCCTGCTTTTTGCAATAACGTCTTCACTAACGTGAAATCTTGTTGTTCAATCTTCTCATTACGCGGCCAAACTTCATTTTCTAAAAACCGTCTTGCCGTCTTGTAGATCAACATATGCTCTTCGGTGAAGTCTTCGGGGGTGAACATTTGGTGCGCTGTAGACGTCTCATACAAGAAACTGCCACCTCGGTATGCTAAGGCTTTATCTTCTAACATCCCAATCTCCCTCCTGTTCCTTCGCTGTTTTCAATGCATGTTGAATAAGCGCTTCGATAAATGGCCCCAGCTGCGCAAACCGATTGTCTGCAGTCTGCCCTTTCATGAAGCGGTAATAGATTTGCTGACAAATAGCCGCCAGCTTGAAAAGAGCAAAGATTATATAAAAATTGATATTCGATGCGTCGCGTCCGCTTTTTTGCGCATACCGATCGATGAATTCCTGCCTCGTGTAAAACCCTTCCGTAACTGTCACAGGTACTTTTCCAAACCCTTTTTTCAACGCTACCGGATCCTTGTCCTCCATCCAATAACTCATGGCAGCACCAAGATCGGCGAGCGGGTCTCCGACCGTCGTCATTTCCCAGTCGAAAACTCCTGAAACTTCGGTAAAGTCTGCTGAAAACATCGTGTTGTTCAACTTAAAATCGTAATGGATGATTGTGGGTTCCCCCGACTCCGGAATATGCGCAAGCAGCCATTCCGCCACTTTTTCTGCTTCGGGGATATCATCTGTCTTTGCGCGTTCATAGCGATTGATCCAGCTTGACACTTGCCGTTTTAGAAACCCTTCCGGCTTGGCCATGTCTACAAGCGGTGTTTCTTTGTAATCTATTGCATGCAGTTTCACCAATTGATCGACCATCAATTCGGAAATCTGGCGTCCCAATTCAGCAGAAGGTTCTACCCCTTTCGGGAATTCCGTATCCAGTACAATGCCGTGCTTTCTTTCCATGACAAAGAACGGACTGCCGACGATTTCTGGATCTTGCGAAAAAACAAATGGTCGCGGTGCAGTCGGAAATACCGGGTGCAGCGCCGAGAGAATGGTGAATTCACGTTCCATGTCATGCGCTTTCGGCGCAACTGGACCAAGCGGCGGACGTCTCAATACCGCTTCCCAATCGTCTATTGACAAGGCATAAGTTAAATTCGAGTGCCCCGCACCAAATTGGCGGATTTCCAAATCACCTTCCGGCAGACCTTTAATTGCCTGTTTCAAAAACCTATGCAGTTTGACATTGTCCAATTCTTCACCTGGCCTTACTGCGATTGTGTCGTTCATAGGTCCAATCATTTTTCACACCTCTCCCGCAAACTTTTCGAGTCGGTTGCGAATCGCTTCCGGCAGACGCTCGCTTTTCTGTTTTTCAAAATCAAAGCACACAGCGCCGGCCTCGCCTTCTGCAATCAACTGGCCTGTTTCAGCATCCAAAATCCGGTGACCAATCATAAAACTGGAATTGCCGATTTTCGTGACAAACGAGCGAACCGTTAATTGCTGGTCAAAAAATGCCTGTTTGAAGAAATGACAAGTAGCTGACAATAAAATCACGTTCCATTTTTTTAGATCCATTTCAAATCCGAGTGCTCTGAACAATTCGATGCGGGCTTCTTCTAAATAGATAAAATAGCTGATATTGCTGACATGTCCGAGTGCATCCGTTTCACTAAAGCGGACTTTTACCGTAATTTCATGCGCGGCCATCCTCTTCCCCCTTTACCTATTGCGAAATTGTGGAGTTCTTTTTTCTACGAAAGCCTGTACGCCTTCTCGGACATCGGCAGTTTGAAACACTTCTTCGAATAAAGCAGCTTCAAGTTGCACCCCTTGGCCCACTGTCCCTTCCATTCCTTCACCAACTGCTTGTTTGATGCGCGACAAAGCAGGGAGAGAAAAACTGCCGATTCGTGCTGCCATTTTTTTAGCCGCTTCCATGCCGCTGCCTTTAGGAGCGACTTTATTGACGAGTCCAATTTTTTCCGCTTCTGTTGCAGAAATGGCTTGTCCTGTGAACATCAATTCTTTCGCTTTCGCTTCCCCGATAAGACGCGGCAAACGTTGAGTTCCACCGCCCCCTGGAAAGAGCCCAAGCGTTATTTCAGGCAGACCAATTTGGGCATGGTCTTCAGCAATACGGATATCGCAGCATAAAGCGAGTTCACAACCCCCACCAAACGTCAGACCGTTCAGCATTGCAATCACCGGTTTATCGAAACGTTCAATCCGCGTTAAAATATCATGCGTTTCCATAAATTTCGCTTTCAGTCCCAACTGCCCGATTAAACTTGGAAATTCTTTTATATCCGCACCAGCGGCGAATACGTTTTCTCCTTGTCCGGTAAGAATAACGGCATTGACTTCTGCATCTTCTTTCAACTCAGAAAACACTTCATCCAACTCTTTGAACACTTGGCTGCTAATCACGTTCATCGGTGGATTTGCAATCGTGATGATTGCGAAACGTTCCCTTTTTTCAATATGTACTAATTGTCTCATTCCGGTTACACCTCCACTTTTTGATAATCATAAAATCCTTTGCCCGTTTTCCGGCCGAGATCGCCTTGCTCTATTTTTTCTTGGATAGCTTCCGTCGGTTTATCCGCTGGATCGCCTGTTTCTGCATACTGTTGTTGCATGACGTCGTAGACAATATCGATGCCCGACAAATCCATCAGCTCAAACGGGCCGATTGGATGACGCAACGCCTTTTTCACGATCAAATCAATCTCCTGATAATCCGCTATGCCTTGTTCGTATAAATGGAGCGCTTCTTTTTGCAGCGCGCCTAACAGGCGATTCGCCACAAAACCTGAAATCTCTTTTCGCAGCAGTACCCCGGTCCGGTTGATCCGTTTGCACAATTCCAAAGAATGATGAGCGGTCTCTTCCGATGTTTCATCACTCATGACCACTTCCACGCAATCCATAACAAGCGGCGGATAGAAGAAATGCAAATTGCATATTTGGTCTGGTCTTTTTGTTGCTTCAGCAATCAATGAATTGACAATGGTCGAACTATTGGAAGCCAAAATGGCGTGCGGTGGTGTAATTCGATCTAATTGTTTAAAGATTTCCCGTTTCACATCCAATTTCTCCACAACTGCTTCGATTACATAATCTGCGTCACCCGCTGCTTTTTCCAAGCTTTCTGTAAACGATAAGTTGCGAAACGCTTCGTTTTTTTCTTCTTCTGTTAATTTCTTTTTAGCGACCCACTGCTCCATTAGCTTATGCAGTGCATTTTCCGCTTTGAACAACGCTTCACGGTTCACATCATTCAACGCTGTACGGAATCCTCCTAATGCACAAAGCATGGCAATTTGTTGCCCCATCTGCCCTGCTCCGACGACACACACTTTTCTGATTTGAAATGTTGTCATTTTCCATCCTCCTCATTTATCATGCCGTTCAAAATCATGTCACTGAAAATTTCAGCAAGCTTGTCAGCCGTAACCTTGCCCGCTGGATTGAACCATTGATAACTCCAATTGGTAGCTCCGAGAATGGCGAATGTCGCCATATCCGGTTGAATTTGTCCTCTGAATTCTCGGGAAGCAACACCTTCTCGCAGCAGCTTTTCAACATTCAAACGGAACTGCTCGCGTTTTTCTTTTACTATTAGGGCATTATTTTTATTCAGATGCCGCATTTCCCGGAAAAACACACGCCCGCTTGGACCGTGCTGCTGAATGTCTCCGATTAGCATGGCAATGATTTGCGTAATTTTTTCGCGGCAGCTTGCTTGTGATTGCTGGATGGCTTTCTGCCTATCTAATAGGTTGTCGATATAATCTGTATGGATGTCCATCAGCAATTGTTCTTTCGTATCAAAGTAATAATAGAACGTTCCTTTTGTTACGCCAGCCGCTTCGACGATTTCTTGGATTGACGTCTCGCTGAACCCCTTTTCCTCGAACAATAAAATGCTGCCGTTTTTCAATTTCGTTTTCATCTTCAGACCTCCGCGTATTAAATGGCGTGCATGCCGCCGTCGACAATAATGACATCTCCCGTTACGTAATCCGAAGCTTTTGATGCCAAGAACAACGCAGCTCCTTTCAAGTCTTCATCTGTTCCAAAACGATTGAGCGGCGTTAGGTTAAATAGCTCGTTGCCGCCTTTTTCAATGAGGCCTCTCGACATTTTCGTTGGAAAAAATCCGGGTGCAAGGGCATTCACATTGATGTTGTGCTGACCCCATTTTGCAGCCAAGTCTTTTGTAAATGTGATAACCGCCCCCTTGCTCGTGTTATATCCGATGGTATCCATCAAACGCGGATCAATCCCCCCGAGCCCTGCGACAGAGGCAATATTAATGATTTTTCCGCTTCCTTGTTTGACCATCGCCTCGCCTGCAGCTTGGCTCATCAAAAATGTTCCAGTGATATTGACATCGAGAACTTTCCGCCAAGCATCAAGAGGCATTTCAAGCACCGATGCCCCCCATGTCGCACCGGAATTATTAACCAGAATATCAATCGTCCCAA
>JBFIXY010000099.1:0-6431 GCA_041605655.1 Planococcus sp. (in: firmicutes)
AACAATCCCACCACCGTTTCAATATCACCAACAAATTGACACATCATGCGAAGTCCAGCGATATCTTGCAGTTGGTGGGCCAGTTCGTCCGAAGGTTCAAACGGAATGCCCTTTTCCAGCGTCTTATCGTAAATGCTTGCCAACGGTTTAACACGACCCGTTACAAATTCTATCGGGGAATTCGAGTTATCAGTTTCGAATTGCTGGCGCATCCCTTTGAACTTTATCTTCAGTTCATCTACCGCCTGTTTATAAGGTGCTAAAAAACGATCCCATTGCCCCATTTTATATCCACTCCAATTCTATCTATGTTCGTGAAGCTAAAGCTTCTTCAAATGCTTTTTCAACGGTTGAGCTAAAAGCACTTCCGTAATTGTCGTTACCCTCTATATTCTCCAAGAGCATCCACAATTCCTCGTGATACGAATCCATAGGCATGATCTGCTCTCCCCACTTGAGCAACGGCACCCCTTCACGTTGCAAAGCAGTAAGCATTGCCGGCCATAAATGTTCTTTGAATTGTACATAGATATAATCCGTACCTGTATCGAGCAGATAGACAAAAGCGTTGCCATCTGAATCCGCTATCATTTGGCCGGAAGCTTCAATCGCTTCAAAAGGCTCTTGCGCCTCAATGATAAATTGGATTTCTTTATCTGTTATGATTTCGCTTTGGACTTCTACAAGTTTGCGCAATGGAATTCTTCCTTTCCTATCTGTTAATATATAGTGATATTTTAACACAGCTCTTACATTCGTTGCAGTTGTACTCGGGCTAACCCATAATTAATCTTATGAAAGAGGTGCTAGGACATGTCTAAAGAACTTGAAATTGAATTCAAGAACATGCTGGAAAAAGATGAATTTGAAACATTAGCCACGCATTATAAATTTACAGCGTCTGATGTTAAAACTCAAACCAATTATTACTTCGATACTGCCGCGTTTCAATTGAAAAACTTGAAGTGTGCACTGCGCATCCGAAAAAAACATGATGGTTACGAATGTACGTTGAAAACACCTGCAGTTCATGGAAACTTTGAAACTACTGATACGCTGACAGCTCAACAAGCTGAAGCGATTATCGCAGGAAGCTCTTTTGAAGCGCCTGAAGTTCGACATGCGTTAGAGGAGCTAAATGTGTCTCCCGAGAATTTGACAATGATCGGCGCCTTGACGACTCACCGCATGGAAACGGAGATACCCGAAGGGCTTTTGGTCCTCGACCATTCCGAATATGCAGGAACTGAGGATTATGAAATTGAATTTGAAGTGCCTGAAGCTGCTACCGGGGAAAAACATTTCCATGCAATCTTGAAAAGCCACGGAATACCTGTACGGCATGCGGACAAGAAAATTGCCCGCTTTATGGCTGCAGCTGCGCGCAAGTAATCGTCCTTAGACCAGTTGCCCTGCTCTTATTAAAGTCTATATTGTTTGAGAAAATTCTGCTCCGTTGTTAGAATGAATTTACAGCTAAAGCAAAGGAGACACAATTATGACTGGAAAACCGATAATACCGTACGAAGAAATTGGTGCGGATCGCTTGTCTCAACTAGTCGACGCTTTTTATGCACGCGTCGCCAGACATCCAAAGCTGCAGCCTATTTTTCCTAGCGACTTAACTGAAACAGCAAGAAAACAAAAACAATTTTTGACCCAATATTTAGGGGGCCCAAACATCTATTCCGAAGAACATGGGCATCCCCGCCTAAAAGCGCGCCACCATCCTTTTCCAATTACTCCAGATCGAGCTCAAGCTTGGCTCGAATGTATGCACGAAGCGATGGATGAAGTTGGTTTGGAAGGAAAATTTCGGGAAGTCTTCTTCCAACGGCTTGTGTTGACCGCTCATCATATGGTGAACGAGCGCGATAGCGAGGAGGAGTTAGAGTGAACGATTTGGATTTGGCCCTTCCGATAGAAGGCCACACGACAACATCGAAGCCGATGGAATTATACGTGTTTCTTGATCCACTGAACCCAGAATGCTGGGAACTGCAAGCAATCATTCGCAAACTGCAAATCGAATACGGTCAATACTTTTCGATGCGCTTTGTCATTAGCACTAAATTATTCGACTTGAACAACACGGGTGCTGCACCAATTATCGACACCGACCGGTTATCCCATCCTGTTCTAGCTTCGGTAGCTGTCAAAGCAGCTGAATTGCAAGGAAAACGTGCCGGAAACCGATTCCTCCACAAATTGCAGGAATATTTGCTGCTCCAGGAAAAAGACGTTTCTTCCTACTCCATTTTACTGGAGATTGCAGAAGAGTCCCAACTCGACAAAGAAGAATTCCAAAAGGATTTCCATTCGGTCCACACAGCAAAAGCTTTCCAATGTGACTTACACATTTCGCAGGAAATGGAAATTGACGAAGTGCCGAGCATCGTTTTTTTCAATGAATGCATAGAGGACGAAGGCGTAAAAGTATCTGGACTTTATACTTACGAAGTTTATCAGGCCATCATGCAAGAAATGCTAGGCAATAAAAACTTGAATCGTCAATCACCACCGCCTCTTGATGAATTGTTTATGAAATATTCCACAATGGCAACAAAAGAAGTGGCCTCTATATACAATATTTCCGAACAGACTGCTGAATGTGAATTGAAAAAGAAAGTCCTTCAACAAAAATTGGATCGTATCACTTTACCTGATCAAACCTTATGGACGTTGAAATAAGCTTCAATTGATGCCATCATAAAGTATAATCATAAAAAAGCGGAGCTGAACCTAAGTCAAGGTTCAGCTCCGCTTTTCAATTTCAACGGTAAAAGGCGCCTTCCACGTCCGGAAGGCGCCTTTTACTATTACACAAAGGGGATGGGAGAAATGTTCACGCTCAAACAAAGGGGTGTATGTTTGTAAGTGATTTATTTCACAAATTAACTTTATCACGGAATAATAGTTAATGCAATATTTCACAAAGGAATTCACAAAATCGTCATAATGTATCTAAGGGACCTGAATCGGTAAAACCTTCCCAGAAAATGAATAGCTCGTCCTAAGTCACCTTTAAAATACAAGTTGCGAAACCAACTCTTACTTGAAGAGATAACGATATAATCGCGTTAAATAGCCTAATGGATCACTAGTATTTATTATTGCCTAAGTTGGCCTATTTCAGAATTTAATTCTATCGAACTCATAATATCCTTAGAAGTCATAATTGAATATTCTTATGCCATTCGTAATGTGAGCGCTCTAGAAAAGACCATAATTCAAGATTAATAATATATTGAAATAACAAAAAACCAGAAACTGAAGTAAAACGTCAGCTTCTGGTTTTCAATTATTTTTTCAATAAAAGTTCTTCAAGTTCGCTCAATTTTTCCTCAAAGACCTTGCACGCTTCTTCAACTGGCTCAGGAGAGGCCATATCTACACCGGCTTTTTTCAAAACTTCAATAGCATAATCTGAGCTTCCTGCTTTTAGGAATTCATTGATATACCGATCGACAGCTGGTTTCCCTTCTTCTAAGATACCTTTACTTAGAGCTGTGGCAGCACTAAATCCCGTCGCATATTGGAACACGTAGTAATTGTAGTAGAAATGTGGAATACGTGCCCATTCCATTCCGATCTCTTTATCTTCCGCCACATCTTCACCATAGTATTTTCTATTCAAGTCATAATATACTTCTGTCAGACGATCAGCCGTCAGCGCTTCCCCTTCTTGGTGCATTTTATGGATCAAATGCTCGAATTCCGCAAACATGGTTTGACGGAAAACAGTTCCCCGGAAGCTATCAAGCCAATGATTCAGTAAATAAATACGTTCTTGGTCGTCTTCTGTCGTCTTCACAAGATAGTCGTTGAGGAGCGCTTCGTTAGTCGTTGAAGCAACTTCCGCTACAAAAATCGAGTAATCTCCGTAAACATATGGCTGGGCTGAACGCGTGTAATAGCTGTGGACACTATGCCCAAATTCATGTGCCAATGTGAACAGGTTATCGACATTGTCCTGCCAATTCATTAAGATATAGGGATTTGTCCCATACGCTCCTGATGAATAAGCCCCGCTGCGCTTCCCTTTGTTCTCTTTAACGTCTACCCATCTGCTGTTGATGCCTTTTTCGACTACTCCAGTGTAGTCTTCGCCTAAAGCTTCAAGGCCTTTAAGCATCGTTTCTGTGGCTTTTTCGTACGGAAAATCCATTTTCACTTCTTTAACAAGTGGTGCATACATATCCCACATATGGACTTGGTCTAAGCCTAGCACTTCTTTGCGCAGCGCTACATAGCGATGCAATAAATGCAGGTTGTTGTTCACTGTTTCAACTAGGCTGTCGTAGACACTTTCTGGAATGTGATCATCAGCTAAAGCCGCCTCACGAGCAGAGTTGAAATTGCGGATGCGAGCGTTGACGTTATCACGCTTGATGTTTCCTGCGAGTGTCGATGCAAATGTATTACGGAAACTTCCATAAGTTGCGTAGACTGCTTTAAATGCATTTTCTCTAATTTTACGGTCAGGATTTTCTAAAAAGCGGCTATAGTTGCCATGGGTGATGCGCGTTTTTTCACCTTTGTCATTTTCAATCTCCGGAAATTCCAAATCAGCGTTGTTTAACATACCAAACGTTTCAGCAGAGGCGCTTACCACCTCAGATAATTGTGCTAGTAGAGCTTCCTGCTCTGCAGGCAGCACATGTGGCCGATGGGCATTCAATTCATCAAGAGCATGCTTGTATAACTTGAGCCCATCATGCTCATTTACATAGTTCTCCAAAACCGCTTCATCGAGACTAAGAATTTCCGGCGTTAAAAACGATAAGCCGGTGGACACTTTTGCATAAAGTGATTTGATGCGGCTATCCATCGCTTGGTATGTAGAATTTGTCGTATCTTGGTCATAACGCATGTGAGCGTATGTGTATAGCTTTTGCAAACGTTGTATCAATTCATCTTTAAACGTGAACACTTGGTAAAGAGCATCTGCCCCATCATTTAATGTCCCTTGATAAGAAGGCGATTTTTCTGCCATTTCTGCAACTTCTTTGAATTCTTGCTCCCAAGCTTGATCCGTTTCGAATATATCTTCCAATTTCCACGTCAGTTCAACAGGAACTTCATTGCGCATCAATAATGTATCTGCCATTTCCTATTCCTCCTCTGTCATACTTGTACAAAATCAAACAATACCCTATTTTCTCAATTTTCAACCGCCATTGCAATAGTTCGCATATAAAACTTCCAATAACTTCCCAGTACCAGCTTTCTCATCACACATCATTCTGTAGATATCTGCATAACCTTCCAGCAGCATTAACGCCTGCCGATTGCTAGTACCGCTCAATAATTTGATGGTGTTTCCTGTAAGAAGCGATTCGAGCGGTACTTCGTCCTTAATAGATTTAATAACGTGCATTTGCCAAATTATCGGTTGCTCATCAATCAGCTGGGCGGAAGCAAACGGAACCCCGATAAATGCTGGAATCGCATAGCGATTAAGCTGTAACTCATAAGTCAAAATCCAATATCGATTTCTATAGCGATTTTTGGCGAATTGCTGCGCGCGGATGAACGAATCCCGCTGTGCTATGCAGAGCTGAAAGACCGCTTTATATTCTTCAAATGTCAGTTTTTTTGGAACAGCAAAAGGAAACCCTTGAGCCTCAGCTGGCAACGACTTCATTTTAGCCGCCCATCGATTGCCACCCAACCAAAAAAGACTAGAAGCATATATAAACCTATTCGTTTTCGGACAGAAAAACATTAAATAGTCGACGCCGTTCTCCCGTTGAATCATATGTCGCTCAAAGTGCTTAAGTCTAATATATTGGACACTGTCACATGATGAAAAGCGCGTTTTTAGAATCCAAATAGGTTCAATTCCAATGGACCTGTACCCTTCAGATCTCGACCTTACTTGACTTGCAGGAATCGCACTGCATTGAAATTCGATAGCTATGTGATTGTCAATCAGTAGATCAGCTCGTTGTTTGATGGATGGGAGATACTTTTCAAGTTCAGAAGGAAGTTTTCGTTGAGAGAAAAATTGATGGAGCTGCAATTTTCCATATAAATGCAGTGGGGTTTCCGGCTCGCTAAAAGAATCACAATCAGCAAGGGAACGGTGTGCAAAATGGGGGATTTTCACTTCACCGGCTTTTAATGTTAACTCTGAACCGCAGCCTGGACAGAAATAACGGTGCTTGTATTTAAGGGACGCTAACTCAACAGGGGTAAACTTTTTTGTTAATGACACCAATTCGTCAGAAGCATTATAAGCAATTAATATGGCACTCACTCTCCTTTTTTTGATTGTAGTTAAAAGGACGGCTTTAGGCAAGCAGCTCTTTAAAAAATAGCATAAAAAAAGATCTCCTCAAGAGGAGACCTTTAGCCGAAATAATGCAAGACGTTCGGCAATGCGTCTTCTTTAAAAATGGGTTTGCCGTATTCTTCAAGACGGTGGA
>JBFIXY010000100.1:0-6369 GCA_041605655.1 Planococcus sp. (in: firmicutes)
ATGGCAAATGCCACTCATATCGTGTGGGCAACAGGCGGCTCCTTGGTGCCAAAAGAGGAGCGAAAAATTTTTTACCAAAAAGGAACAGAACTGCTGTCGGAAACGTCCCCTTAATCAGAAGGGGATGATCGGATGGAAGAGATATGGTTTTTCTCGGTTTTCTCGTTGCTTGTTTTGGGTGCTTATCTTCTCTATAGCAAAATGGACAAACGGATTGCAATGCTTGAAAAGCAGTTAAACGAACTTTCAAGCTACAATCAAGCTGAATCGCAACAAGCGGTAAATGATGAACTGCGCCTCATGCTGCGTCATGGAAAAATAATAGAAGCGGTAAGAAAAGCGCGAGAAGAGTTTGGTATTTCATTGCTGGATGCGAAAAGGTATGTCGATAAATTATAAAATGTTCAAGACTTTATCAACGTACAAAAATGCAGAAAATATATGAAATAAAGGCCGAGCTTCCAATGTGGAAAATCGACCTTTATCATATTTTATTCGATAATTGTTCGAAACTTACAAGTATTCTTCAAATCGTTTTTCCAAATAGTTCTGGAAAACGGTCATGACCGAACAAATGGCCCAGTAGATGAGTGCTACTAAGATAAGCAGCGTCAGCAAATCGTATTCCCGAGCACCGACAATCCGTGCTTTCTGGAACACTTCAGGGACGGTGATCATTGCGGCTAGTGATGACGCTTTGATCAAATCGAGGTACACATTCGACAACGGCGGAATGGCAATACGTACGGATTGTGGCAAAATAATGCGGCGCATCGTCTGCCAATATGTCATTCCGAGTGCACGCGAAGATTCCCATTGCCCTTTATCGACCGAAGCCAAAGAAGAACGGAACACTTCGGCAATATAGGCGGCGGAATTAATGGAGAACCCGATCAAAGCGGCTTGTAAAGCCGTGAATTGTAATCCGATAACCGGTAATGCGAAATACAATAAAAACAAAATGACTAATATCGGAACACCGCGCATAAACGAAATATACAAACGGGCTGGCCATTCCAATAAACGGTATGGGGCTGTTCTGGCAAGAGATAAGAAAAACCCAAGCACCAGCCCGATCGCCATACTCAGCATGGAAATTAATAACGTGTACCAAATGCCGCCTAATACATATGGCAGCGAATCTATCGCTAATTGAGGGTCAAAAAGAAGCCCCCATTCAATATCGTTCACAGAAAAACCCCCGATGTCGTTTTATGTAGAAAGTCCTTTAAAAACATAGCATTTTCATGTACTCAGAGCAAGATATGAAAATTGGGTTGAAAATAATAATTATGTTAACAATAGAAGGGACGCCCTGTTTTCGACGTAATAATTAAGTTAATTACGCTCTATAACTAACAAACAAGAGAGGTCCCTCACTTTGTTAAATAAGTAGCCATGAAAAAACTGGAAAGCCTTTACGCTTTCCTGTTTTGCTTTTATTTCTTCAATTTGATGACGAGGTCTTCATCGGGTGTGACGAACACGGTTTTTTGTTCGAAGTAAATAACAAAGCCGGGTTTTGCACCACTCGGTTTTTTCACTTGGCGCACTTCCGTGTAATCGACCGGTACAGAACTCGAGCCGCGTGCTTTGCTGAAATACGCAGCAATGGTCGCAGCTTCGAGGATCGTCGTTTCGTCCGGTTCGTTTGAATGGACGACAACGTGCGATCCTGGAATGTCTTTCGTGTGAAGCCAAGTATCGGATTTAGAAGCAACTTTGAAAGTGACGTAATCGTTTTGCTTGTTGTTTTTGCCGACGGATATCTGAACGCCGGTACTTGATACATACGGTTCCACAGAAGGTTTGACGGGCTTTTTCTTTTTCTTCGACTTTTGTGCTTTCATGAAGCCTTGTTCCGCCAGCTCTTCGCGGATTTCTTCAATATCGGTAATGCCAGCTTGTTGAACTTGTTGCATAAGCGTTTCAAAGTAATTGATGTCGTCTTCCGTTTTCTCAATCTGTTCTTGGGTTTTCACAAGAGCCGTCTTCGCTTTTTGGTAGCGCGAGTAGTATTTCTGAGAATTTTCAATCGGCGTTTTTCGCGGATCCAAAGTGATCAATACGCTTTCGCCGTTGTAGTAGTTTTCGACTTCGATTTCTTTCAAGCCTTTCGTCATGCGGTGTAGATTTGCCATGATCAATTCGCCGTTCAATTGAAGCAGGTCACGTTTTTCAGCCTGGTCTTGCTCTTTTTTTAATTTCTTCAATTTCAATTTCAATTTCGCGATTTCGTTTTGCAGCCAACGTTCAAGGTCGCCAGCTTGCTGTTTCACACGGTCTCGTTCCGCTTTTGCGTAATACATGCGATCCAATAAATCGCCGAGTGTCGGAAATTCGAGTTCACTTCCTTCAATATGTGTTAGAGGCGCTGCCGAGAAATAACTTTTACCTTCACTTTCGACATAATAGCCAGTTGGTTGTTCTTTCAGGAATTCTTGTAAAAACTGCTGGGCAGTTTCAGCTTTATTGTCAGATTGCTCAAACCTGTGTATCAGTTCGCGTGCGTTCAGCGGCGAAAAGCCTGCGTATGTGCTGACAAGCTGCTGCGCATCCAGGTCGACCAATTCTTCTGGCGAACTGAACGGATCTTGTTTATCTTGAGATGGTGGGAACACGTATGGTTGTCCCGGCAATACTGTACGGAACGAGTTTACGCTCGGCGGTAAATGCTTCAAGCTGTCGAGAATCATCATGCGTTCAGCATCGACGAGGATGACGTTTGAATGCCGGCCCATCAATTCAACGTGCAGCTCGCGTTCGATGTCGTCGCCGATTTCGTTTTTGCTTTTGATTTTTAAGATAATCAGGCGATCCAGTTCGTGTTGGCTGATGCTGCTAATAACGCCGCCTTCGATATGCTTGCGCAGCAGCATGCAGAACATCGGTGGTTCGGACGGATTGGTGTTTGCCATATTGGTCAAGTGCATGCGTGCATATGACGGATGAATCGAAATTAATAATTTATGATTTTTTCCTTGTGCGCGAATGTGCAAAAGCAGTTCAAGCTGATTGGGCTGATGAACTTTTGAAATTCTGCCTGACACGAGCTGTTGAAGATCGCGCGTCATTGCTTTTGTAAATAATCCATCAAATGCCATTAAAAATCCCTCTTTCAAATCGTTTTGTTCCATCTTATCATTTTCACGGTGTATTATGATATAATAAGACAGTTAGATAGAAAACGAAAAACAAAGACCAGTTATGAGTGGCGGTGAAGTCTGTGAAAAAAGCGGTGAAGTTTGTTTCTCTAGGCAGCGGCAATGCCGTTTCGGTGAATCGGATCGTCTCGATCGTTACACCAGATTCTGCACCGTCCAAAAGATTGGTCCAGGAAGCGCGCAGTAAAGGCTTGCTCGTGGATGCCACTGGCGGAAAGAAAACCAGATCGATTTTGGTGATGGACAGCGATCATGTTGTCATTTCCGCTATGTCAGCTGACACATTAATTGCGCGCGCTGAAGAAAATGACGACGAAACGAATGAGGGATAAAATGAGAAAACATCGCGGACTGCTGATTGTATTATCAGGGCCTTCGGGTGTCGGTAAAGGCACCGTCAGAAAAGAGCTGTTCTCACAGCCAGATACGAATTATGAATACTCCATATCAATGACTACACGCTCACCCCGAGAAGGGGAAGTTGATGAAGTCGATTATTTCTTTAAGACCCGCAGCGAATTCGAAGGGCTGATCGAGCAAGGGAAATTGCTTGAATACGCTGAGTTCGTCGGGAATTATTACGGCACTCCGCTTGATTATGTCAATATGATGCGGGATGCCGGCCGGGACGTATTCCTGGAAATCGAAGTGCAAGGTGCAGCTCAAGTTCGGGCGAAAGTTCCGGACGGCTTGTTCATTTTCCTTGCACCGCCGAGCTTGACTGAACTTGAAGAACGGCTGATCGGCCGCGGTACTGAAACCGATGAAGTGATTGCTTCACGGCTAGGCGCTGCACGCCAAGAGCTTGAAATGATGAATTTATACGACTACGTCGTTGAAAACGACGAAGTTGAACATGCTTGTGACCGCATTAATGCAATCATCATTGCGGAGCATTGCAAGCGTGAACGTGTTGAGCAACGCTATCTTGATATGCTAAAGGAGAATGCCTGATGTTATACCCATCCGTTGATAAGTTAAAAAGCAAGATCGATTCGAAATACTCGTTGGTGGCGCTTGCTTCCAAGCGTGCCCGTCAATTGCATGAGCATGGCGACGAAAAACTTGATTCATACGTATCCCAAAAATCAGTAGGAAAAGCGCTTGAAGAAGTGGCCGCTGGTGCATTGAAGATTGAACAGCAAGATGAATTTGCAATCTATGAAGATGAAATTTAACCATTAATCGCAACCGACGACTCCCAGAGCAAACTTGTTCTTTGGGAGTTTGTTGTTTAGAAAGGGTGTTTGTGTTGTTGGCGAATCGTAAAATCCTATTATGTGTAAGCGGAGGAATTGCAGTTTATAAGGCAGTAGCTTTGGTCAGTAAATTGTCGCAAGCAGGGGCAAGCGTTAAAGTAATCATGACCGATTCGGCCAAGCAATTTGTCCAGCCGCTATCATTTCAAGTGATGTCCCGAAACGACGTCTATTTTGATACATTCGATGAAAAGGATTCCTCGGTAATCGCGCACATCGATTTGGCGGATTGGGCGGATTTAATCATTGTGGCGCCTGCAACTGCAAATGTCATCGGGAAGCTGGCAAACGGCATCGGCGACGATATGGTCACAACGACATTACTCGCAGCAACCGCTCCGATTTGGGTTGCACCTGCGATGAACGTTCATATGTACGACCATCCGGCAGTCAAACGGAATATTCAGCAATTGCACGATGACGGCATTCAATTTATCGAACCGTCTGAAGGCTTTTTGGCTTGCGGTTATGTGGGCAAAGGACGTTTAGAGGAACCGGAGAAAATCGTGGAACTGGTTTCTGGTTTTTTCTCGCGTCCCAAAGCGCTAGCTGGAAAAAAAGTAGTGGTGACAGCGGGGCCAACGCGTGAACGCATAGATCCTGTACGGTTTTTAACGAATTTTTCCAGTGGGAAAATGGGCTATGCGATGGCCAAAGCAGCGGCGGAAATGGGGGCTGAAACGATTTTGATCAGCGGCCCGGTTTCGCTGCAGGTACCTAAAGGCGTCAACAGGATTTCAGTTGAAAGTGCGGAAGACATGTTGAATGCAGTGAATAATGAGTATTCGGATGCTGACATTGTGATAAAAACGGCAGCGGTTGCGGATTACCGTCCCATTCAAGCCCAGTCCCAAAAGATGAAAAAGCAGGCGGGCGGCTCCACAATCGAACTGGAACGTACAATTGATATTTTGCAAACCTTGGGCCAAGAAAAGACACATCAATTATTGATCGGTTTTGCGGCAGAAACAAATGACGTGGCGCATTATGCGAAAGAAAAGTTGATGCGGAAAAATGCGGATTACATCATTGCCAATGACGTCAGCGAAGCGAATGCCGGTTTTGAATCGGATACGAACCGTGTGACCTTGTTTGGCCGCAATGATTTCGAACATAGTTTTGACATGCTGCCGAAAGAACAATTGGCGCAGCAATTGCTCCGATTAATCATCGAAAGGGAAGATTCACATGATAGCTGAAGTTATCGTCGATGTAGCTGCTCACCCGATTGACCGGCCGTTTGATTATGCTGTCCCCGCGGAGCTGCAAGTGCTGGTTGAACCGGGTATGCGGGTAAAAGTGCCATTTGGTCCGCGAAAAGTGCTTGGCTTTATCACTGCATTGAAGAATACGTCAGATTTTGATGTGTCCCGTATAAAACCAATTCATGAGTTGATGGATGTAGTGCCAGTTTTGAACGAAGAACTGTTGGCTATGGCGAAATGGATGAAAAAGCAGACCGTGTGCTTTGAAATTGATGCGCTGCAAGTGATGATCCCATCGGCGCTGCGTGCAAAATACGAAAAGCGTTTTGTCTTGAACGCGCCGCTTGAAGAATTGCCCGAAGCGTTGCATCCATATTTTGATAAACGTCCTTTCGTCCGCTCGCAAGATGCTGTTGAAGTTTATGGTTTGTTAAAGAAAGAATTAGAGCGCGGAACAATTGTTGCAGATACGGATATCTCACAGCAGACAGCAGTGAAAAAAGTGCGGATGATCCATATAGCTGATTCGATCGAAAAGTTGGAGTCTATCGAAATACGACCCAATGCCAAACAACAAGTTAAATTGATGGCTTATTTCAAAGAAAATATAGGGAAAGTGATCGAGTCTTCGGCTTTGCAAAAAGTAGTGGGGACAACATTGCCGACCATTTACAGCTTAGCTGATAAAGGGGCTGCGGAAATACGGAATGAAGAGCTGTACCGCGATCCGAAACTATTAAG
>JBFIXY010000101.1:0-6351 GCA_041605655.1 Planococcus sp. (in: firmicutes)
GACCTTGAAGACAGCCCGGAATTTGTTAACGAATCCCCTTATGAAAACGCATGGATGGTCGTAATCGAATCCCCTAGCGAAGCTGAATTAGGCGAATTGATGACAGCTGAGCAATACAAAGAAATGATCAACGAGTAAATGTAAGCGCCTATGTGGCGCTTTTTTTATACACAAATCCGGAAATTTTTACTTAACTTGAGTTGAAGTTATAGTTGATACATACCGATATTCCGCAAAACAGCTAGGCTTATCGTGGACGAGCGCCAAGCCTCCTCAGACGCTTCGAAAACCATGTGCTACGGGTATCGGCTGTTTCGTCGCTTCGCCGCTTCGCTGCTCCGCAGGCAAGACATGACCGAAGCTTGCGAGGACATGTCTTTGCTCTTCCCAAAGCGACCGGAGCGATGTATATTCCTTAAACTCTTTTGTTCAACTTATATAGCGAGGTGTTGCTTTATGGAAAAAGTGATTGTGGTGGAAGGCATCAGTGATAAAGCTAGATTAGCGCCGCTTATTGCAGAACCCGTGACGATTCTCTGCACAAATGGTACAGTAAGTGCTACAAGACTTGAAGAAATACTGCTGCCGTTTGAAGAAATGGACATCATCATCTTGTTGGATGCAGACAAGTCAGGTGAGAAATTGCGAAAGTTGGTCAAGCGTGAATTTCCAGAAGCCCGTCATTTCTATATCAACCCGAGCTACAAAGAAGTGGCTGCTACACCAAACCGCGTCTTGCTCGATATTTTGATATCGGCCAATGTTCAAGTCAATAAGTTTATAGTTGAAGGATGAAATCGAATGAATGAATGGACCCATAAAGAATGGCTAAAAGAAAAGAATACGAATACGAAAGCTGCTTTTTACCTTTATGCGCCAATGTGTGGAACATGCCAAGTTGCTTCAAAAATGCTGGAAATTGTTCGAGAGCTGGTTCCGGCTTTGCCAATCGGAAAAGCGAACTTGAATTACGTGCAGGAAATTGCTACACTTTATCAAGTGGAAAGTGTTCCGTGTCTTCTTATTACTGAAAATGGACAGCTGAAAGAAAAGATTTACGCGTTCCATTCGGTCCCTTATTTATACGGAAAATTAAAATCAGTTGACGAATAAATCGATGCATGGTAAATTGAATTTCTGAAATCAATTAAATATCGTTACTCTTATTAAGAGTGGTGGAGGGAAGTGCCCTATGAAGCCCGGCAACCGTCATGAAAATGAAATGGTGCCAAGTCACGCGAAGTTCAAACTTCGGGAAATGAGAGATCGGTTCAACTTTTTAAGTTACCCTTCTGCTCATTTATGCGCAGAGGGGTTTTTTATTTATTAGATTAGGAGTGTTTATGGAATGATTGAATTAAAAAACCTATCGAAAGTGTTCGATACGGGCAAAGGCTCGCTGACAGCGGTCGATGCAGTCGAACTGGACATTGCATCCGGTGAGATTTTCGGCATCATCGGCTATAGCGGTGCAGGCAAAAGTACGTTGATCCGCTTACTCAACGGATTGGAAAAACCGACGTCGGGTTCAGTTCTCATTAACGGACAAGACATTACGGCGATCAACAGCAAAGAATTGCGAAAAGCACGCCAGAAAGTCAGCATGATTTTCCAGCATTTCAATTTGCTCTGGTCACGGACCGTGAAAGAAAATATCGAATTCCCGCTTGAGATTGCAGGAGTTCCAAAAGAACAACGTGCAGAGCGCGTATTAGAGCTTGTTGAACTTGTTGGACTTAGTGGAAGAGAGCATGCATACCCGTCTCAATTGTCTGGCGGCCAGAAGCAGCGCGTCGGCATTGCACGAGCGTTAGCGAACGACCCTGAAGTGCTATTGTGTGATGAAGCGACTTCGGCGCTAGACCCTCAAACTACGGATTCCATCTTGGATTTGCTTGTAGATATCAACAAACGATTAGGGCTGACGATTGTGCTAATCACCCATGAAATGCACGTAATCCGTAAAATTTGTCACCGCGTGGCAGTGATGGAAGGTGGACGTGTTGTTGAACTTGGCGACGTATTGAATGTTTTCCAAGCTCCGAAAGAAAGCATCACAAAACGTTTTGTCGCACAGGTGACAGATACCGAAGATTCACAGGAAACGATCAAGCATTTGCGTGAACTATACCCTTCAGGTGTGCTCATCAAATTGGTTTTTGTCGGAGACCAAACCGAGCAGCCGATATTAACAAAGCTGATTCGAAAATATCCGGTAGACATTAATATTGTGCAAGGGAACATCGCACATACACAAAGAGGGGCTTATGGGACATTGATTTTGCAGATAAAGGGCTCAGAGCCAGAAATTAATGAGGCAATCGCCTTCCTGAATGCAGAAGATGTGCAGACGGAGGTGATGGCAAATGATTGAATCATTATTCCCGAACGTTGACTGGAATGATATGTGGGAAGCAACGCTTGAAACTTTATACATGACGGCCATGTCGACATTCTTTACATTTGTCATTGGATTGGTTCTTGGCATCATCTTATTTTTAACTGCTCCAAGGCAATTATGGGCCAACAGCATTGTCAATTGGTTGACTGGTGCGTTCGTCAATATTTTCCGTTCGATACCATTTATCATTCTGATTATCTTGTTGATTCCGTTCACGAAGTTAATGATTGGGACAATCCGGGGTCCTAACGCGGCTTTGCCAGCATTAATCATCGGTGCTGCACCGTTTTATGCGCGTATGGTATTGATTGCGCTGAAAGAAATTGACAAAGGAGTTATTGAAGCTGCTCGTTCGATGGGGGCAAGCACATGGACGATTATCCGCAAAGTGCTGTTACCAGAGTCGAAACCAGCATTAATTTCCGGTATCACAGTAACAGCAATCGCACTTGTCGGTTATACCGCAATGGCAGGGATCATTGGTGCGGGTGGACTTGGAACATTGGCATTTCTCGATGGTTTCCAAAGAAGTCGAGAAGATGTGACATTAATGTCGACCATTCTTATCTTAATCATTGTATTTGCAATCCAGTTTATCGGCGATCGTCTGACAATGAAGTCAGACAAACGCTAATATAAAAAACACATTAAAAGGAGAATGACACATGAAGAAATTTGTAGCAGGAACATTATTGACAGTATTCGCATTAGCAGGTTGCGGAGCTGAAGAAGGCGGCTCGTCTGAAGAGTCGAAAACATTGAAAATCGGCGCTTCGAATGTACCGCATGCGGAAATTCTTGAAAAAGCTAAACCGATTCTTGAAGAACAAGGCATCGAGTTGGAGATCGAAACATACCAAGATTATATTTTGCCAAACCAAGACTTAGAATCTGGCGAAATTGATGCGAACTATTTCCAACACGTTCCATATTTGGAGTCTCAAATAAATGAATTCGACTATGAGTTCGAAAATGCTGGTGGCGTTCACATCGAACCGATCGGCGTATATTCCAAAAAATACGATACGCTTGATGACCTTCCTGAAGGTGCAACAATATTAATGAGCAATTCTGTAGCTGATCATGGACGTATCCTTTCCATGTTGGAAGCGCAAGGACTAATTAAATTGAAAGAAGGCGTAGAAAAAACAACTGCAGAAGTGAAAGATATTGCCGAAAATCCAAAAAACCTTGAGTTTGATGCAGATTACGAGGCAGCGTTGATGGTTCAACTTTATGAATCTGGAGAAGGTGATGCATTGTTGATCAACTCGAACTATGCAATTGATGCAGGCTTGAATCCGTTGGAAGATTCAATTGCGCTTGAAAACTCTGATTCACCTTACGTAAACATCATCACAGTTCGTAAAGGCGATAAAGACAATGAAAATGTTAAGGCTTTAGTAGAAGTATTAACTTCTGAAGAAATCCAAGACTTTATCTTAGAAGAATGGGGCGGCTCTGTCGTACCAGTAAACTGATGAAAAGCATCCGAGAGGGTGCTTTTTTTTTTGATGAAATAATGAAAATATTCCGCGTTTTTTCATATCTATTCTATTTTTTTGCAGTATATGATACTTTGAGATAATAAAAATAACACAAATGTTCATTTGAGGAGGACAAAGTAATGAAAATCAATTTAGGTTTACTGCCAAAAATCATTTTGGCAATCGCTTTAGGGGTGTTAATCGGTTCGTTTGCACCTGAGTGGATGGCACGTATTTTTGCTACATTCACAGCTATTTTCGGTGGTTTTCTTAAGTTCATCGTTCCATTGATTATTCTTGGTTTTATTGCTCCAGGAATTGCGAAACTTGGTAAAGGCTCAGGTAAATTACTCGGATTTGCTACGTTTTTTGCATATTTCTCAACCGTCATCGCTGGTATATTGGCGTATGTAGCTTCAACGACAATTTTGCCGAATTTCATGAAGCCTGGGGCGATGAGTAATATTGATGATCCGGAACATTCTTTAGCCGCTTCTTATATCGCTTTAGAAATGCCTCCCGTATTCGGGGTTATGACAGCGCTGATCCTCGCTTTCTTGCTTGGGATTGGAATGGCTTCAACTGGCAGCAAAACAATGAGTTCATTCTTTGATGAATTTCAAGCAATTATTGAAAAAACAATAACGTACATTATTATTCCATTGCTCCCGTTCCATATCTTCGGAATTTTCGGCAATATGGCATATGGCGGGGCAGTAGCTGAAATTCTGTCGTTATTCGCTGTAGTATTCGTTATGATCATCATCTTGCATTGGACAATGCTTGCTCTGCAATATACGACTGCAGGTACGTTAAATCAGAAAAATCCTTTAACACTTCTTAAAACAATGATGCCAGCATATTTTACTGCACTTGGTACGCAATCTTCCGCAGCAACAATCCCTGTAACAGTTCGACAGGCTCGCAAAACTGGTGCCAATGAACGCGTAATCGACTTTGCAGTTCCTTTGTTTGCGACGATTCATCTATCAGGCAGCACAATCACGATTGTATCTTGTGCAATCGGTGTTATGTTATTGACTGGAGAAGTGCCAGCGTTCGGCAGCATCTTACCATTCATCTTAATGCTTGGGGTAACAATGATTGCTGCACCAGGTGTTCCTGGTGGTGCGGTAATGGCCGCAATCGGACTGCTTGAAACTATGCTTGGCTTTGACCAGACAATGGTCGCTTTAATGATTGCTCTCTACCTGGCTCAAGACAGCTTCGGTACTGCTACAAACGTTACTGGTGATGGCGCATTATCGTTAATCGTAGATCGCTTAACAAACGGCAAAAAAGCGATTCAATAATACCAATATTGCACCAATTCCGACTCTTTTACCAAATATATACAATCAAAATTTATCGTGCTACTATAAATTTTGATTTGTATATAAAAGGAGAGATGGTTTATGAAAAAGCTATTGGTAATCGGTTTCTCGGTAGCCCTATTTTTAGGCGCTTGCAATGAAGAGACGGCAAACACAGCTGAAGAAACATCAGAAACTGACACAGCTTCAGAAAAAACAAGCAATGCGAAACAGGAAATGATGCGTTTTTACATGTCAGTTTCCAACAAAATCAATAGTGTAGATGCAGACTTGAATGCATTTGAAAATGCTCAAACAGAAGAAACATTACCAGAAGGTGACGATCTTCAAGCATTGAAAGATGCTGCCATGGCATCTGCTGAAAAAACTTCAGCAGCAGTAGATGAGATTGAAATTCCTGAAACGCTTGACGCACAACAAGAAGAAATCGAAGCGGCATTAGCTTCTATTAAAGAGTCATACGACATGAAAGTTGAAGAGCTCTCAAACGAAGGTTCTTTTGAAGAAGCAAACGCTAAATTCCAAGAGGCGGACGAAAAGTTCAACGCTCTATTGGAAGAGCTTGAGCTTAACCCTTCAAGCATCTACAACGAAGTGAGCCAATGATCTAAAGGCCCGGCATATGCCGGGCCTTTCAATTTGTCGACAAAAGAATAGTTGAACATTTTTCCGTATTTAATCAGGATACTAAACATCAAATGAATGCTTTCTGCGGTCGAAGTTAGCTTAGCGATGCAGCGGTTTTTCATGTCCCGAAGATAGCGAAGCATTGTAGGGACAGAGACATGAGCATATCTTTGCCCTTAACCACTTGATGTTTCGGATCCTAGAATAGACGTAGATAACTTGCTTTGATAAAAACCGAATCTTCCAAGCGGTCTGACCACGAAGACTCCCTCGAGAAACCTTGATACAACAAGGTGTTGAGACACTTAAAGTGAGTTAAAAAATATTTTTTATTGCAGGGGATTGTTATGAAGTTCTTCAGATTTCCTTTTAAGGCAAAATCAGGAATATAGGCTGACGCGTTGCGGGAAGAGAATGACAAAGATTCCCTTTTAAAAACGATATGGGCACTTGGAGAACTCCGCTTGTTAAAGGGGCTAACCCTCCCATGTCTCTTGGCATC
>JBFIXY010000102.1:0-6324 GCA_041605655.1 Planococcus sp. (in: firmicutes)
AAGCAAGATCGGCAATATAATTCGGCAAACTGCTATAGGAAACATTCAGTTTATGTCGATTGGTATAACCGTATTTGCTGCTGCGAATGCTTCTTACTGCCTGCTCCAAAAAATCTTGTTCAAAAAAATTCTTTTCACTGCTAGGGGATGCACCGAACAAATAAGTGATTAACCACCGGTAATGCAAATAATTTCTCGTAACTTTCATATAAATCTCAGTTTTAAAAAGGTGGAATTCTGTTATGTCCGATTGCGCGGCAAACAAGCTTTGAAGCAACTCGTCTCCAAATTCAAAATTAAAATGAATCCCGCTGATCATTTGCTTGCGGCGACCATAAGCGTCGGCTAATAACTGGCGATATTGGCCACCATTCGTATCGCCCAATTTCGCAATCACGATGTCTTCTTCGTTGTCAGGCAAACTTGGAGGCATGCTCAATGGCCATAACATTTCTTGTTCATTCATCGACCGATACGTGACTTCATGAATCGCTGTCAAAAAATCAAAAAGTTCCTCTAATGATTCCGCAACTGGCGTGATCAATTCCAATTGTGTTTCTGAAAAATCACGGACGATATACGGGTGTTTCGGATTTTTTGAAAGACTTGCCGGATGATCGGTATCCGCCAATTTTCCTGATAAGTCAACGCGGTGGCCTTCTTTTTCAAGTCCATATCGAGCTTTTAATATATAGGGCTTAACCCGGTCGTGGACCAGGATTTTTTTTATGTCCATAGAATCTCTACCTCTTAGTTAACGTATTTTTTCTGCATTTTCTTATTTTAACTAGTTTCATAATAAAACGAACACCTAAGCAATGTATAGCAATAGGACATGCCACATTTCAATGCAATGCAGGCATGTCCCATTTATAAAGTGTGGAATAAGTTAACAACCAACTATTTTCATGAAAAGCAGATGCTTCTACTGCCACCGATAGTAAGTGAAGTGTCTAAGTATTTGGAGAAGCGTTCGCTCGACTCCCTCGAGAAACCTTGATACAACAAGGTGTTGAGACACTTAAAGTGAGTTAAAAAATATTTTTTATTGCAGGGGATTGTCATGAAGTTCTTCAGATTTCCTTTTAAGGCAAAATCAGGAATATAGGCTGACGCGTTGCGGGAAGAGAATGACAAAAATTCCCTTTTAAGGACGATATGGGCACTTGGAGAACTCCGCTTGTTAAAGGGGCTAACCCTCCCATGTCTCTTGGCATCGGTGTGCCTACATTCCTTCGTTTAGCCTCACCCTAACGCAGAGCCGGCATTATGCTCCTGTATGGACTTTGTGTCGTATGTCGCCTGTTGGCCGATTTCTCCGTGTCTGGGTTGATCAATCTAGTGAAGTTAAGCGACTGGCTCAGCTAAGAGTGCGGGAATATCTCGCACCATGCGTGCGGCGTCAAATTTTGTTTCGCCATGGCTCAGTCCATGTAAGATCTTAAGCAACTTACTGCACAAGACTACCAGCGCTTCCTTCCCCGATAAAGGGTTGCGTTCACGTGTTTTATAATACGCAAACAGGGCGTTGAACGCGGAATTATGATGAATTAACGGAAAGATTGACTTGTATAACAATGCGCGAAGCCTTCTTCGTCCTCTCTTCGAGAGCTTCTTCCGACCCTTGGACTTGCCAGACTCTTGGGCAGTGAGGGTCAATCCCGCTAATTTAATCAATTGGCGTGGATTTGCATATTTCTTGAGCGAGCCGGTTTCTGCCAATAACTCGGCGACTGTCAACTCGCAGATGCCAGGAACGGAGACCAGGTAATCAAAGTCAGGAAGTTGTTTAGCCAGTTCCACTGATTCACTAGCTAGCTCGTTGAGCTGGGTCTCGTATAACTCTAATTGCGCGAGTAAACAATGGATCTCCACTCGAGCCATCCTCGCTGGGGCAGGAAGCCCAATGGACTGAACGGCAGCTTCATGTAGTGCCTTCATGCGATTTCGGCTAACGTTTTTATATCCTTGTTTCACGAGTTGTTCCCGCAGGCCTTCAGCTCCGAGAACCGCCACATCTACTGGAAGGGGCGCCAGAGTCAGAATGCCTTGGGCTTGAGCACCCAATTCTTTATAGACGGTCGAAAACTCAGGGAAATACAAGTCGAGCCACCGGCGGATTCGGTTCATGACCGAAATCCGATCGCCCATCAACCGTTCCCGAAAAGCACTGGCTACTCGCAAGTCTTGGTCCACTTCATCCGATTCGCGTGGCACCTGATAATGGCCATGTGGAATCATTTTGCCAATTAGGCGGGCGTCTTTTGAATCGTTCTTGCTTTGGATATTGTCCTGCAGTTCTTTCGTTCGTTTGACGTGAAAAGGATTGACGTAAACGTAAGGAATATCTCGCTGTTCGAGAAACCTCGCCAAGTTCATCCAGTAGTGACCCGTCGGTTCAAACGCTACAAGAACCTCTGTTTTTTGATGGGTTTGCATGAACGCCCGTAGGGTGGTGTAGAAAGTTTCAAATCCATGACGTGACTGTATGACCTTCCAGCTCTTGCTCAATTCTCTTCCGCGATCATCTACTGCACATGCATAATGGGTTTCCTTGGCAATATCAACGCCGATAACGAGAGTTGAATCTGTGATTTGATTAATTTTTTCATTTCGCATATGATGCATGTAAGGTCCCTCCTTATGATGGTTTTGGTTCACACCTGCATCGTATCGGAGGGATCTTTTTTTTGCAAGAGCCTATTTCTGCTCTCACAGGAATGCTCCTGTGGGACCAGCGAAAGCTGAAGACCCCGCAGTCACGTTAGTGACGAGGAGGCTGAAGCTGAGCCCACGGAAAGCGAAGTGGCCAGACCGCTTGGAGGTTATACACCCTTATTCATTTTAATCAGACTTTGTCTACAGTTTGAGCAGCACCGGATTTTCCGGTGCTGCTTTTACATATTCTTTACAATCCTTAACATGCACGATATTGGCGTGCAATAATAGCTTGCTACAATGGCGGTAACACAGATGCTTGCCGGTGAATTTCTGGATTCTAAAGGAGATGCTTATATGCGTGCGGAAGAAATAGAAGCGACTATTTCGGTTAAAGTTATGTCATTTAATATTGCTCACGGCATGGGAATGGACGGAATTGTGGATTTGGAGAAAACAGCAGCTATCATAGAAGATTCATGCGCTACCATTATCGGGTTGCAGGAAGTGGACCGCTTTTTCTCAGATCGCAGCTCATTCATTGACCAAGTAGAGTGGTTGAGTGAAAGGTTGGACATGCACGCAGCATTTGGTGCGAATTTAGACTTTGAACCCGCAGGTGCGAATGAGCCGCGCTGCCAATACGGCAATGCCATTCTCAGCAAGCATCCGATTAAGTACACGGAAAATCATTCCTTAACGCCGGTCTTAAGCGATTTCGGCACAAACGAGCCGCGCGGAATTCTAGAAGCGGTTGTAGAAGTGAAGGAGCGGCATATACATGTGTTCAATACACATCTCGCATTGAAGGAAGAAGAGCTTAAGGTCAATATCGATGAATTGTTGGATATTACCGGCACGCGTCATTTACCGCGTCTTGTGCTAGGCGACTTTAATGCACCGCCTGAGCATCCGTATCTTCAAAAGCTTAAAGGCTCTTATTCAGATACTTTTTTGAAAATGGAAAGAGGCGACGCTTATACGTATCCTGCTCCATATAAAAATGAAGTGACCGGTGAGATTTATAAACCAGCTACGCGAATCGATTATATTTTTGCGTGCCCACAGCTTGAAGTTATCCAAAGCGCCATTATTCAGACGGACGTATCGGACCATTTGCCGATCATTGCCGATTTTCTGTTAGTGCCTGCAAAAGTCGGCGTCAAACAAAGCGCAAAAGGGTTGCTTCAAAAGGTGTGATGGAAAGTATATAAGGTAGCATGAACGCAAAACGGCCCGCATGAATTCTCATGCGAGCCGTTTTTATTATCGGTTGGTAATTGTTTCTGGGTTCATATCGTGGTTCATCATGCGGTATGAAGCCATCTCTTCATACTTCGTGCCAGGCTTTCCGTAGTTTGTATACGGGTCAATCGATAAGCCGCCGCGCGGTGTGAATTTACCCCATACTTCGATATAGCGTGGTTCAAGTAGTTTGATCAAATCATTCATGATGATGTTGACGACATCTTCATGGAAATCGCCATGGTTGCGGAAGCTGAATAAATACAGTTTCAGTGATTTACTTTCCACCAATTTTTTATCAGGTATAAAGCTCAAGTAGATTGTCGCAAAATCAGGCTGACCTGTCTGCGGGCATAATGAGGTGAATTCCGGGCAATTGAATTTTACGAAATAATCGCGCGTATGCAAATTGTCGATTGCCTCAAGAATATCGGGATCATACTCAAATTTGTATTTTGTGTTCTGATTGCCTAAAAGTGCTAGGTGGTCCAATGTTTCTTCGTCGCGTCCTGCCATATGAAAAGGCCTCCTTCAAGTGTGTGGGCTTGAGAGAGGCCTAAAAAATAAGGAAAAAGAAGCAGCCGATTTCGTTTAACAACGGCTGAATTCGTTGATCCATAGTTTTTTATAGAGGGTGAAATGCTATGAACCTCTCCCGTTGCCGGCTTATGAATTTTCAATAGCTTCACTCATAGTAAAAGACTTTTGGAGAGCTGTCAAATCCATATTTTAACTTGCAGGCAGGTAGTGAAGGGTAAAATGGCGGTACTGATAGTGAGCGCGTGTCAGGTTTGATTTTGCTGAAAAAGGCAATATACAGAACAAGCAGCTTTTTGAGGAGGAATAACCATGACTGACGAACAACTAAAACAATTGCAGGCACAATTGATCGAACAGAAACTAAAGCTTGAGGGGCGCCTCGAACATAAAGAGGAATTCGACCGCACAGAGCTTTCGAATTATGATAACCACCCCGCAGACAATGCGACGGACTTATTCGACCAAGAACGCGGAATGGCAATCGACCAATTCAAGCAAGAAGAGCTCGATGAAACGTATGATGCACTTGCCGCAATCCAAACGGGCACTTACGGAAAATGCGCGGTATGCGGAAAAGAGATTCCATTTGAGCGTCTTGAGGCTTTGCCGACTGCGTTAACTTGCATTGATCATGCCGATCATAGCTTGGATATGACTACGCGTCCGCCGGAGGAAAGCGCATTAGGCAGTTCAACGGCGCATCCAGCAAAAGAAGACGACAAACGGATACGTGATTATGAGGACAGTTTCGAAGATGTTGAGGATTTCGGCTCTTCTGACGGTCCTCAAGACCAACCAGGTAAGCACATGGATGAATTTTACGACGACGAAAAAAAATAATCAGCACGCCCTCGCATTCAAAAGCGAGGGTGTTTTTTATGGCCTTATTGACGAGCAATAAGCAGTTGTCTAAAGTATAGGAAATGCAAATAAAGGAAGTGTCATTATGAGCGAATTGGAACAGCAAATTTACGAGCTTGAATGCAGCCACTTAAAACCTGAGGTGCGGGAATCCAAAGAGAAAATCGGCAAGGTATTGGATGATGAATTTTTCGAGATCGGCAGTTCAGGTTACATGATTTACCGCGCAGATATCGAAGGTGACCACGCGCTGGCGATGGACCTTTTGACGATTTCCGATTTTCAGCTTCGCGAGCTCGGTCCGGAAGCGGTTTTAACGACTTATGCGATTGTCAATGAACGCAGCGGACGCAAAACCTTGCGCAGTTCGGTTTGGAAAAAACGGGAAGATGGGTGGAGATTGTTCTTCAATCAAGGGACGGTGGCCAGGGAATAGCGTTTGAACAATGGCAAAAGAGGTTATTCAATAGCTATATGGATTTGAATTCAGGTCATATCTATGGCTTTTTGAATAAAGGGGGAAGATTAATGGATCATGCGATTATTTTATTTGATGGAGATTGCAATTTCTGCGACTCGAGTGTTCAGTTCATCATAAACCACGACCCTGCAGGCTATTACCAATTTGCGTCGTTGCAAAGCGACATTGGTAAAGAGTTAAGCAAGAAACATGACGTGCCCGGCGATGTAGATAGCTTGGTGTTGATCAAGGACGACAGAGCTTACGTGAAATCAGAAGGAGCGTTAATGATTTCCAACCATCTAACAGGATTCTGGAAACTGGCGTATTACTTGAAGCCGTTGCCGCGCTTTCTTGGAGATGCTGCGTATGATGCGATTGCCAAAAACCGGTACAAAGTATTCGGCAAGCTGGACAGTTGCATGCTGCCGCCGCCCCATATCCGCAAGCGATTCTTGGACAAATGACAAAGAGCCGAAGCGTTGCGCTTCCGGCTCTTTTTATGTTCTTGAAGTCACTTTTCAATGGAAGTTAAAGATTCGCCAATATTGGCTGGCGAT
>JBFIXY010000103.1:0-6319 GCA_041605655.1 Planococcus sp. (in: firmicutes)
CAGCTTTCTCAGTTTATGGATCAAACAAACCCATTGGGTGAATTGACGCATAAACGTCGTCTGTCTGCATTAGGGCCCGGTGGTTTGACGCGTGAACGTGCTGGATTTGAAGTGCGTGACGTTCATTACTCGCATTATGGCCGTATGTGTCCGATTGAAACGCCTGAGGGACCAAACATCGGTTTAATCAATACTCTTTCAACATTCGCAAAAGTGAATAAATTCGGCTTTATCGAAACACCGTATCGCCGAGTAGACCCTGAAACGGGCATCGTAACACCGCATATCGACTACTTAACTGCCGACGAAGAAGATAATTACGTAGTAGCTCAGGCTAATTCGCGATTAAATGATGACGGTTCTTTTGTAGAAGATGAAGTGGTAGCACGTTTCCGCGGGGAAAACACATTGCTTAAACGCGAACGCATCGATTACATGGATGTTTCGCCGAAACAGGTTGTTTCGGTAGCAACAGCTTGTATCCCGTTCCTTGAAAATGATGACTCCAACCGTGCATTGATGGGAGCGAACATGCAGCGTCAAGCAGTTCCTTTGCTAAACCCTGAAGCGCCTTTCGTCGGCACGGGTATGGAGCATTTGGCTGCAAGAGATTCAGGTGCAGCGGTTACTGCTAAGTTTGACGGGATTGTAGAATCCGTTGAAGCACGCGAAATTAACGTGCGCCGTATCGAAGAAGTAGATGGTAAAGAAGTGAAGGGTGACCTTACTTCTTATAAATTGCAAAAATTCGTCCGTTCTAACCAAGGGACAAGTTATAACCAGCGTCCAATCGTGAAAGCTGGAGACCGGGTTTCGACTCGCGACATCCTAGCTGACGGACCTTCAATGGAACGTGGCGAAATGGCGCTTGGACGCAACGTTCTTGTCGCATTCATGACTTGGGACGGCTTCAACTATGAAGATGCGATCATTATGAGTGAACGTCTTGTGAAAGACGATGTTTATACTTCTGTCCATATTGAAGAGTATGAGTCAGATTCACGTGATACAAAACTTGGGCCTGAAGAAATCACGCGTGATATTCCGAACGTCGGTGAAGATGCATTGCGCAACTTAGACGACCGCGGAATCATTCGTGTCGGTGCCGAAGTAAAAGATGGTGACATTCTAGTAGGTAAAGTGACTCCAAAAGGTGTTACTGAGCTGACAGCTGAAGAACGCTTGCTACACGCAATATTCGGTGAAAAAGCACGTGAAGTTCGTGACACCTCACTTCGTGTTCCACACGGAGCTGGCGGAATCGTGCTTGATGTGAAGATTTTCAACCGTGAAGACGGCGATGAGTTGCCACCGGGTGTTAATCAGTTAGTGCGCGCTTATATCGTGCAAAAACGTAAAATTTCGGTCGGTGATAAAATGGCCGGACGTCACGGGAACAAAGGTGTTATCTCACGTATCCTTCCTGAGGAAGATATGCCGTTCATGCCAGACGGAACGCCTGTAGATATCATGCTAAACCCACTTGGTGTACCATCACGTATGAACATCGGGCAAGTATTGGAGCTTCACTTAGGTATGGCTTCACGCTCGCTTGGCATTCATATGGCATCATCAGTATTTGATGGCGCCAATGAAGCAGACGTGTGGGAAACGATGGAAGAAGCGGGTATGCCGCGCGACGGAAAAACCATCCTTTACGATGGCCGTTCGGGTGAAGCGTTCGACAACCGTGTGTCTGTGGGGATCATGTATATGATCAAACTTGCTCACATGGTCGACGATAAATTACACGCACGTTCAACAGGTCCTTACTCGCTTGTTACGCAACAGCCGTTGGGTGGTAAAGCTCAATTCGGTGGACAGCGCTTCGGTGAGATGGAAGTATGGGCACTTGAAGCATATGGGGCAGCTCATACACTTCAGGAAATCCTAACTGTTAAATCGGATGATGTTGTGGGTCGCGTGAAAACGTACGAAGCCATTGTTAAAGGCGAAAGCGTACCAGAACCAAGTGTTCCGGAATCGTTCAAAGTTTTGATCAAAGAGCTTCAAAGTTTAGGTATGGATGTTAAAATGTTGACGATTGACGATGAGGAAATCGAATTACGCGATTTGGACGAAGAAGAAGATCTTCAACCAGCGGATTCATTGAACATCTTACCAATCGCAGATAAAGAAGCACCTGTTGGAACAGTTGATTGATACATTTTGGAAGCGGACCGGCTTAATAGGCCGGCCGCATTCCAATCACTTGGTCGTAAACGAGGAAGAGCCGTTCACAAACTCGAGACAAAAGGGAGGTAGGCTCCTTGATAGATGTTAACAATTTTGAGTATATGAAAATCGGATTAGCGTCACCCGATAAAATTCGCTCATGGTCTTATGGAGAAGTCAAAAAGCCAGAAACAATTAACTACCGTACATTAAAACCAGAGAAAGACGGTTTGTTCTGTGAACGTATTTTCGGTCCTACAAAAGACTGGGAATGCCATTGCGGAAAATACAAGCGCGTCCGTTATAAAGGCGTAGTCTGCGATCGTTGTGGCGTTGAAGTCACACGTTCAAAAGTTCGTCGCGAGCGCATGGGGCATATTGAACTTGCTGCTCCTGTTTCACATATTTGGTATTTCAAAGGGATTCCGAGCCGCATGGGACTTATTCTTGATATGTCTCCACGCTCACTTGAAGAAGTCATCTATTTCGCTTCTTACGTAGTGATCGATCCTGCAGATACACCGCTTGAAAAGAAACAGCTTTTATCTGAAAAAGAGTACCGTGCTTATCGCGATAAGTTCGGGAAAAAATTCCAAGCTGCAATGGGAGCGGAAGCAATCAAGCGACTTCTTCAAGAAATCGACCTTGAACGCGAAACCGATTCATTGAAAGAAGAATTGAAAACTGCTCAAGGGCAGCGCCGCACACGTGCGATTAAACGCCTTGAAGTGGTTGAATCATTCCGTAACTCAGGAAACAATCCTGATTGGATGATTCTGGATGTTCTTCCGGTAATTCCACCGGAGCTTCGCCCGATGGTTCAATTAGACGGAGGGCGCTTTGCGACTTCTGATTTAAATGATCTTTACCGTCGAGTAATTAACCGGAACAACCGTTTAAAACGTCTATTGGATCTTGGTGCACCTAGCATCATCGTTCAAAACGAAAAACGGATGCTTCAGGAAGCTGTCGATGCTTTGATCGATAACGGCCGTCGCGGCCGTCCTGTCACTGGACCGGGTAACCGTCCATTGAAATCCCTTTCGCATATGCTTAAAGGGAAACAAGGGCGTTTCCGTCAAAACCTATTAGGTAAACGTGTTGACTATTCAGGTCGTTCAGTTATCGTTGTTGGACCAAACTTGAAGATGTATCAATGTGGATTGCCTAAAGGAATGGCGATCGAGTTGTTCAAGCCTTTCGTTATGAAAGAACTTGTTGAACGCGGTTTAGCACACAACATTAAGAGCGCGAAACGTAAAATCGAACGTTTACATTCAGAAGTATGGGATGTACTCGAAGACGTGATCAAGGAGCATCCGGTTCTATTGAACCGAGCACCAACTCTTCACAGACTTGGTATCCAAGCATTTGAACCGACTTTAGTCGAAGGCAAAGCAATCCGTCTTCATCCGCTTGTATGTACAGCATACAACGCCGATTTCGATGGTGACCAAATGGCTGTTCACGTACCGCTTTCTTCTGAAGCTCAAGCAGAAGCACGCCTTCTTATGCTTGCTGCTCAGAACATCTTGAACCCGAAAGACGGAAAACCGGTTGTAACTCCGTCCCAGGATATGGTTTTAGGAAACTATTACTTAACACTGGAGCGTAAAGGTGCAACTGGCGAAGGAGCTACATTCTCTGGTCCTGAAGAGGCGCTTGTCGCTTATCAGACTGGCCATGTACACCTTCATACAAGAATTGCGATTCTTGCCGGCTCTTTAAATAACCCGACGTTTACGGAAGAACAAAACAAAATGCTTTTATTGACAAGTGTCGGTAAAATCATTTTCAATGAAATCCTTCCGAAATCGTTCCCTTATATTAACGAACCGACTGACTTCAATTTGCAGGTAGAAACACCAGCGAAATATTTCATGCCAACTACAACAGACATCCGTAGCTATATTGCGGAAGCTGAACTTGTAACGCCGTTCAAAAAGAAAATTCTTGGAGAAATCATTGCAGAAGTCTTCAAACGCTTCCACATTACAGAAACTTCAAGAATGCTTGACCGTATGAAGAGCCTTGGGTTCAAATACTCAACTCAAGCCGGTATAACGGTTGGTGTTGCCGATATCGTAGTTCTTCCTGACAAAGGAGAAATTTTGGTTGAAGCACAGGCGAACGTAGATAAAGTGATGAAGCAGTTCCGTCGTGGTCTGATAACGGAAGAAGAACGTTATTCACGCGTAATTTCTTATTGGAGCAGCGCAAAAGATGTTATTCAGGAAAAGCTGATGGCATCGCTTGATAAGCTCAACCCAATTTATATGATGAGCGACTCCGGTGCACGGGGTAACGCATCCAACTTTACGCAGCTAGCAGGTATGCGCGGATTGATGGCCAACCCGGCTGGACGCATTATCGAATTACCGATCAAATCTTCATTCCGTGAAGGTTTAACGGTACTTGAATACTTCATCTCTACTCACGGTGCACGTAAAGGTCTTGCTGATACTGCACTGAAAACAGCTGACTCAGGTTACTTAACACGTCGTCTAGTAGACGTTGCACAAGATGCAATCGTCCGCGAAAATGACTGTGGTACGGACCGTGGATTGTTAGTGGGAGCATTGATGGAAGGGTCGGAAGTAATCGAAGAGCTGGATGAGCGTATTTTGGGCCGTCACGCTAAGAAAACGATTCGCCACCCTGAAACAAAAGAAGTCATTGTAGCGAAGGATGAATTGATTACACAAGACTTGACGCGCTTGATTATTGAAGCGGGCATCAAAGAAGTGACAATTCGCTCAGCGTTTACATGTAATACGAAGCACGGCGTTTGTAAGAAATGTTACGGAACGAACTTGGCAACTGGTGACGAAGTTGAAGTGGGCGAAGCAGTTGGTATTATTGCAGCTCAGTCAATCGGAGAACCAGGAACTCAGCTTACGATGCGTACATTCCATACAGGCGGGGTAGCTGGAGACGATATTACACAAGGTCTTCCGCGTATCCAGGAAATCTTCGAATCGCGAAATCCAAAAGGACAAGCGGTCATTTCTGAAATCAACGGTACAGTTACCGAAGTTGATGAAATCCGTGAAGGCCAGAAAGAAATCACGATTCAAGGAGACGTTGAAACACGTAAATACTTGGCACCTTACAATGCCCGCCTTAAAGTGCACGTGGATGATGTTATCCGCCGCGGCGAAGTATTGACGGATGGTTCGATTGATCCGAAACAATTATTGCAAGTAAAGGATGTTCAATCTGTACAAGTTTACTTGTTGAAAGAAGTCCAAAAAGTATACCGTATGCAGGGCGTTGAAATCGGCGATAAGCACGTGGAAGTTATGGTTCGTCAAATGTTCCGTAAAGTTCGCGTAATTGAAGCCGGAGATACTGAATTGCTGCCAGGATCACTTTTGGATATTCACCAATTCACTGAAGCGAACGTTAAAGCTGTGCTTGAAGGCAATCTGCCTGCTACAAGCCGTCCAGTAATTCTGGGTATCACAAAAGCTTCACTTGAAACAGAATCATTCCTATCGGCTGCATCATTCCAGGAAACGACTCGCGTCCTAACAGATGCGGCGATCAAAGGGAAGCGTGATGAGTTGCTAGGATTGAAAGAGAACGTTATTATCGGCAAACTTGTTCCAGCTGGAACAGGAATGCAGCGTTACCGCCAAATCAAGATTGCTCAAGCTGAAAAAGCGGCGCAGGCAGAGATTGTCGGAAGCGAATCATAAGTTAATTTGGTTCCGGAGAGTGTTCGAAAACTCTCCGGGATTTTTTTAAGAAGACTGTTGACACCAGAACTTATGAGTGATAACATGTTGAGGGTTGATGGTTTAGCGTTCCGGAACTTTCAAAGATATTTTAATATCTGACAGTAAAGTAAACCGGATAAGCAAAGCAATCATCGGTATAAAGCAATACAGTAAAAGCATTAAAAAGCGGCATTGTCCAAGAGGTAATAGTGGCAAAAGACGCGATAGATCGAATGGCCGGACAGATTATTGAGCCAGCAAGAGAAAAGGCATTCCGATCGAATTTGCAGATTCACGATTAAAGCTTGGCAAAGTATATGACATTCATGTCGATGCAGCTGCTGTGGCGATTACTGGATACCAGTTTTTGTGTAGAAAACACAAAGACTTTGTTTTTACCCAAAAAATGAACCACCTGGATA
>JBFIXY010000104.1:0-6287 GCA_041605655.1 Planococcus sp. (in: firmicutes)
TTACATGATGGTTGCTTCAGGTTCGTAATTGATGATTTCACGAATCTCGTTGTTCTCGCCCATGATCGCGACTGTCGGTTTATGGCTTGTTGCTTGTTCATCCATCACGTAGCCGTAAGTAAGGATGATTACAATGTCCCCACGCTGGACGAGGCGAGCAGCTGCACCATTAACACAGATAACGCCGCTTCCACGCTCGCCTGCTATAATGTACGTTTCAAAACGTGCGCCGTTATTGTTGTTGACAACGTGCACTTTCTCATTCGCCAGCATACCTACTTCATCCAGGATATTTTGGTCGATTGTGATGCTGCCGACATAGTTCAAGTCAGCCTCGGTTACAGTGGCACGGTGGATTTTGGAATTGAGCATCATTCTAAGCATAATTCAGTTCTTCCCCTCTATTGGAAATATGATATTGTCGATCAAACGAGCTTTTTTAAACTGTACTGCAAGTGCCAGTATGGCTTGATCTTGCACATTGTGATCCAAAGTCGGATACGACAATAATTCAATATAATCGATTTTCCCGGAAACTTGTTGCTCCAGGTATTCAGTCATCAGCTGAACCGCGTCGTCGTTGTTCAGCATCGCTTTTTTGCCTATCAACAATGCTTTTCGCAAGTGGACGGCTTCTTGTCTTTCCTTGTCACTTAAATAAACATTTCGTGAGCTTTTCGCAAGTCCATCTTCTTCACGAACAGTTTCACCTCGTCTTATGCTTAGTGGAAAATTGAAGTCTTCCACGAGCGACTCGATAATTGCTAATTGCTGTGCATCTTTTTGCCCAAAATAAGCTCGGTCCGGCTGAACCAGGTGAAACAATTTCGTAACGACTTTTAACACTCCGTCAAAATGACCAGGACGCTTTGCTCCGCACAGAACATCCGCAAGCGGTCCTGCAGATATCTGGATGTGAGTGTCCCTAGGGTACATCTCTGTCGCGGTTGGTGCAAAAATGGCATCTGTCCCCGCAGCTTCCGCAAGTTTGCTGTCGCGTTCTAAGTCGCGCGGGTAGCGATCAAAGTCTTCGTTCGGTCCAAATTGCGCTGGATTAACGAATATACTCATTACAACTTTTGTGTTTTCAGATTTCGCCATATCAACTAGTGAAATATGGCCTTCATGCAAATACCCCATAGTAGGTACAAGGCCAATCGAATCACCTTGCTGTTTTGCTTTTCGAACCCATGCAGCCAGGTCCGACAATGTCGTAATGATTTCCACGTGTTTCTCTCCTCTCGGGAAGAAGGCCATATAAAAAGTCCCTCGGCCAATAAATGGGCAGAAGGACAGAAAATGTATGTTTAGGTCTCTCCGTCCCTGTCATGCGCTAGATCAAGGCAGATCTTCGTACTATTCAATTGAATGAATTGGCTTTCTCGGTGCAGTTCGCAAGCGATACTGCCCGTTAAAAACACTATAGCAGAAATTTGCTGAAAACAAAATACATCAACTTGTCATCTCGATATCAGCAGAGTAAATAGCATGTAATTTGCCATCCGCTGTCCTTAATTGTAAGACTCCATCATCCGTGATGCCTTCTGCGACACCTTCAAGCGTTTCCTTCGGCAAGCGGGCGCGCACTTTGCTGCCGATGGTTGAGGAATAACTCTCCCATAGCACTTTCAACATCCCGAATCCTTGTTCGATATACAGATCCGTGAATTTTTCAAGATGGAACAAAATCGATTGTACCATCTCTTGGCGGCTGACATGAGTGCCGCTTTCCAATTTCAACGAAGTGGCGATGCTTTGGATTTGTCCATCAAAATCGGTCAATTCTTGATTGACATTAAGTCCGATGCCGATAATCAATGCTTGGATACCATCCGCGTCGGACTGCAATTCAGTCAAGATTCCGGTACATTTCTTGCCTTTGATCAATATGTCATTAGGCCATTTGATCTCCGGTTTCAGCCCCGTGACTTCTTCAATCGCACGCACCATCGCTACAGCCGCAACTAACGTGAATTGCGGCGCCTTTTGCGGCACCACATCCGGCCGTAAAATCACACTCATCCAAACTCCCTTGCCGTAAGCTGAATCCCACACACGCGCCATCCGGCCGCGACCGGCAGTCTGTTCCTCCGTAATAGCGACAGTTCCTTCAGGTGTTCCTTCTTGCGCCAATTGATGCGCAATAATTTGCGTCGATGCGCAGGATTGCTGATACACCATTTTGCGCCCAATCATTCGGGTCTTCAGTAAAGGCTGCAAGCCGGAAGGTTCCAACGTATCTGGCTGGCTGATCAGGCTATAGCCCTTCTTTTTAATCGAAGTGATCTCATATCCCAGCTCTTCAAGCTCTTTGATATGCTTCCACACAGCTGTCCTCGAAATACCGAACTCATCCGCCAATTGCTGCCCCGAAATGGCTGAGCCTTGAGCTTCGATTAATCGACCGGCTAACTTATGAGTCACCGTTATATTCATTTAGAAACCAATCCTTTATCGTGTCATTGTCGTTTTCTAGTTTTCCGAATAAGACATACCGCTCCATTTTTTCAATCCACTGCCTTAGCCAAGCCCCTTGCTTTTGGCCGCTCCATTGCATCAAATCAATGCCGTTTACCGCTAAGTCGCGTTTTGTCTTGATCGGCAGCCGTTCCTTCCTTGAAGCAATATCTATTTCCTTGCCAGTTAAATAACACGCAATTTCTAGTTCCTTCGCTTCAAAACAGTAAAACGTCCAGTCGTCCCATTCAGCTAAATGTGCAGCTTCCAAAGCCCGTTCAATGAGACGCTTTTCGCCATTTGAAAATTTATAGCCTTTAATTTCTTGGAATTGCTTTTGCTGCGTAAATAATAAATAAGCCCAACCGAATGCTGCTTGATCTTTATGTTTATAGCCTGACCAATCCATAGATAATAAATCACCTGCAGGCAGATGTTCGGCTAATCCGGATTTTTTTAAATACTCCATGCTCCATTGTGTTCTCGGGTTGATGAGAATTTTATCCAACTCATTTTTCAGTCGCTCAACAGCCACCGCCCGAATTAATGGCGCATGAATTCGAATGGCCGTTAATGTGCCTTCTTCAATCGAGAAGTTCAATTGACCTGAAAAACGGACTGCGCGGAGCATGCGTAGCGCGTCTTCTTGAAAGCGCTCGCCCGGTTCACCTACTGCACGAATCATATGTTTCAATAAATCCGTTTGACCGCCGAATGGATCTATTATAGACAGATTTTTATCCATGGCCATCGCGTTGATCGTAAAATCCCGTCTTTTTAAATCTTCTTCCAACGATTGCACAAATTCCACTTTGTCCGGTCTGCGCAAATCCGTGTACTCGCTTTCGGTCCGAAATGTGGTCACTTCAATTCCTTCGCCTTCCATTAACACAAGCACTGTCCCATGCTCAATACCAATGTCGACTGTCCGGTCGAATAGCTTTTTCACTTCTTCCGGATAAGCATTAGAAGCGACATCCATGTCATGCGGGACTTTACCAAGTAAATAATCCCGCACCGCACCGCCGACAATATAAGCCTCAAAGCCAGCATCTTCTAAGATTTGAATAACCTTTGCGGCTGTTTTCATCGTTCTTGTCCTTTATCTAGCAATCGCTCATACAAATCAATGTATTGATCCAAAATCTTTGTCGAATGGAATCTCAGTTGAGCTGTTTCTAAAGCACCTACTTTGAGTTTTTCATGTTCGTCTTCATCTGTTAACATTTTCAAGACATTTAAGGCAGCCTCATTTGTATTTCCGAGCTCAACCAGATACCCATTAAATCCAGATTCAATAATTTCAGGCATGCCGCCTACAGCCGTCCCTATGCACGGAACACCGCAGGCCATCGCTTCCAACAACACCAAGCCGAACGATTCTTTTTCAGACATAAGCAATTTGACATCACTCATATTGTATAATTCTGTCAAATTATCCCTTTTTCCTAAAAACAGCACATAATCTTCTATACCTAAATCTTTAACTTGCTGATGGATTCGTCCCATTTCCGGGCCATCCCCGACAAGCATTAACCTTGATGGCAGTTGATCATGTACTTTATAGAACGTTTCTACTACGTCTTCCACCCGTTTTACATTGCGGAAGTTGGAAACGTGAATCATCACTTTTTCGTTGTCATCAATACCTAGATCTGCTTTTAATTGGCTTGAATCCTGCACTTTATATTCTCGTTCATCAACAAAATTATAAACAGTTTCAATCTTTTTTTCAGGACCTACCAAGTCATATGTTTGATCTCGCAGCGAATCAGAGACTGCTGTGACAATATCTGATTTTTCGATACCGTAACGAATCGCTTCTGTAAGCGAGGAGTCTGTTCCAAGTACTGTAATATCCGTCCCATGAAGGGTCGTAACTATTCCGATATTCGAATTCGCCATGTCTCGCCCAAGTATTGCGCAAACTGCGTGCGGAATCGCGTAATGAACATGCAACAAATCCAATTGCTCATTTTTTATCACTTCCGCAATTTTTGTCGCCAATGCAATGTCGTAAGGCGGGTATTGAAACACCGAGTACGTATTCACACTGACTTGGTGGTTGATGATATTGGGATCCATCCGATTTAGCCTAAAAGGCGTACTTGATGTAATAAAGTGGACTTCATGACCTTTTTCAGCAATCATTTTGCCGAGCTCCGTGGCAATAATGCCCGATCCTCCTACTGTGGGATAACACAATATGCCTATTTTCATTTTACGCATTGCCGCCACTCCTATTCTCTCTGTTCGCGAATTAATCGCCAATTGACAAAGCCTTGTTCAAGCCCTTTTAATAATACTTCGGCTGTCCCCATATTCGATGCAAGCGGCACGTTATAAACATCGCATAAACGCATTAACGCCGTCACATCGGGCTCATGCGGCTGTGCGGTAAGTGGATCTCTGAAAAAAATAATCATATCCATCTCATCTTCAGCGATCATCGCCCCGATTTGTTGATCTCCACCAAGCGGACCGGAGCGGAAGCGGGTTACTTCTAATCCAGTTTCGTCAATGATTCTCGTTCCGGTCGTACCGGTTGCATACAGCGTATGTTCTGAAAGAATTGGTAAGAAAGCTGTAATGAATTGGATCAAATCATCTTTTTTCCGGTCATGTGCGATCAATGCGATTTTCATAGGCTCATCTCCTCTATTCGATTATATGTTCTAGACCATAAATCAATTTTTCCGTGTCCATCACCTTGTTGATCGACAATACCACGCCCGACATAAATGAACCGCGGTTGAAGGAATCGTGCCGGATTGTTAATAATTGTCCTTCGCCTCCTAGCAATACTTGCTGATGAGCGACAAGTCCTGGCAACCGCACACTGTGGATTCTCATGCCGTCATAATCTGCTCCACGAGCCCCTTCGAGTATTTCTTTTTCATGCACGTGGCCTTGCTCATGAATTTCGCGATGTGACGAAATCATATGCGCTGTTTTCATCGCTGTCCCTGACGGTGCGTCCAATTTTTGATCATGGTGCATTTCGATAATTTCAACATCCGGCAAGTATTTCGCCGCCTGTTCAGCGAACTTCATCATCAATACGGCTCCGACCGCAAAGTTTGGTGCAATGATGCAGCCGACGCCTTTATCTTCTGACAAGCGAGATAATTCTTTCAGTTCATCATCTGAAAATCCGGTAGTACCTACCACTGGACGGATATTCAATCCCAACGCTTGTTTCGTGTGCTGATAAACCGCTTCTGGTGATGTTAAATCGACTAACACTTGCGGCATCGTGTCAGCATGCATTTTCTCCATGTCCGTATAAACAGGCACTTGATATGACGCAGGAAATAAATTCGTTTCTGCTAAAGTCGCTCCGATGTCTTTATAGTCAAGCACAGCCACTAATTCCATATCTGAATTCTTCATAACTGTATGTACCGCTTCTTGTCCCATTTTACCTCTTGGTCCTGCAATTGCCACTCGTATTGTCATATTTTTTCTTCCTTTCTCGTCCAGCGATCTTTATCCCGTGTATTGAATTTAGCCATTACGCGATCATGCGCTTGTTCCAAATCGATATCCAATGAGTTGGCCATGCAAATCAGGACAAATAACATATCGCCCATTTCATCTGCGATCGAACCGTCATTTTCAGTTGCTTTCTTTTTTTTCGGTCCGTATTCATGCATCACTTCCCGGGACAATTCACCCAATTCCTCGGTCATGCGTGCGACCAATTCAAGCGGCGTAAAATACCCTTCTTTGAACTGGCTGATGTAAGTGTCCACATCCAATTGCAGGTCTTTCATTGTTTTATTGCCGTTCATATCATCACACTCCTCATTTCATCGTAAAGAAAACAA
>JBFIXY010000105.1:0-6202 GCA_041605655.1 Planococcus sp. (in: firmicutes)
AACTTGTCCTGCACGCATGACGACAATGGTATCCGCGATTTTCAAAGCTTCGTCCATATCGTGCGTAACAAAGACAATCGTTTTCTGGATTTCCTGCTGCAAGTTCCGCAATTCGATTTGAAGTTGTTCACGGCTGATTGGATCAAGCGCAGAAAACGGTTCGTCCATCAGAATGATGTTCGGATCTCCCGCAAGCGCACGCACAACTCCGACACGTTGCTGTTGCCCCCCGCTTAGTTCTAGCGGATAACGCTCCAAATAGACTTCTGGATCCAGCCCCGTTAGCGCTAACAACTCGCGCACACGTTGATCCGTTTTATCTTTCGGCCAGCCCCGTAATTTCGGCACAAGAGACACATTGTCGGCAATGGTCATATGCGGGAACAACCCGATGCGCTGAATGACATAACCGATTGACCTTCGCAGCTCGACTTCTTCTAATCCGGTTATCGGCTGTTCATCGATGTAGATTTCGCCGCCAGTCGGTTTTTCTAGTTTATTGATCATTTTCATTAATGTGGTTTTACCGCAGCCACTTGGTCCGATGATAGCCGTCAGTTGATGGGCTGGCAATGTGAGGGATACATCTTTTAACGCTTCCGTTCCGTCCGGAAACCTTTTCGTAACTTTATCAAAGCGAATCACGACACCCGCCCCCTTTTTCCCGATTTAATAGCGCTTATCTCTTTACCCTTCTTCCCGCCTTGCTACTCCTCGCTTCAGCATTAAAATCCCTTTCCGCAAACAAAGTGATTGAAAAATAAAAAACCACTCAAAAGATTAATAGAAAACGAGCAATCATTGTTCTTAATGCAATAAAATACAGGTCCACTTCACACTTTACATTGAATCTTTTTCAACCAATTTTAAATGCACCGGATTCGCAATCTGTTCATAACCGATTTCTTTGTAGATTTTATTGGAAGTCGGGTTATCGAGGTCGGTATAAAGCATAACGAAATCATATTCCTGCAATAATTCTTCAGTCACCTCAGCGACCAACGATCTCGCATACCCTCGACGCCGGTATCGGGGTGGTGTGAAAACGAATGACACCGTAATTCCATGTTTTGACGGACGCGACTTTTTCATACACGACACGACTTCGCCCCTGTCCTCCCAGACGAATACTTCTTTACGCTCCAAAAAATCATCTATTTTCCGAGCTACCTCCGCTGGCGTTGATGCGGCAATTCCGGTCTCTTTTTCGAATAGCAACATCCATTGCTCCAGCAATTGCGCATCTTTCTTACTTGCGACGCGCCATGCCCCAGGACTTTTTGACAGCTTTCGATTTACTGAATCCGCCCGGTACAACCCCTGGTTCATCACTTCTTCGGAGACGGTGCCCCTTTTTTCAGACCAAGCCAGTGCAAAAGCTTCTGCAGCTTGCCGGTTTCCGATTATCGAATCCACCCATATTCCTGCAGCCATCATCTTGTCAGCAATGCTCTTTCCCAATTCCGCATCTCCATTAAAACTGATTAGCTGCAGCGGGTGAGGAGGCGTCATTAAGAAGGCCGCCGCAATGTCAGTTCCTATTTTAGCAATTCCTAAATAATATTCTTCATAGCGTCCTTCTTTAATCTGCTCGAGAATCCCGATGAACAAGCTATATTCATCTTCCCGTTCATATAGCATCACTTCGACCTGATCCGCAAATTCCATGGCGTCATTGTACATCTTCCATTCCATTTTCCTCACTCACTTCCATAAAATCGCCCTTTATATCCTATTAGCTATAAAAGAGAATTATCCTGCTTTTTTAACATTTTCACTCGAAGGCGCGCTGAATTCATCCCTTTCTAACTCAGAAAAAAACAAAAAACTGCCCTTTTCGCTTTCACAGCGAATCAGACAGTTCCAATGATTTTATTCCAATTCCATTTGTTTCGTTTCCGTACCAAGGAACGCTACGGCTAACGCCGCGATAATGATGGCGCCGCAGAAAATAGCAAAAATCCACCCTACGCCATAACCCGAAGCGAGCATCGTACCAACCAAGAGCGGTCCCAGAATGCCGCCGATCCGTCCGAATGAAGCAGCCATACCTGTTCCTGTTGCACGAATAACCGTCGGGTATTGTTCTGGTGAATACGCATAAAGCGCTCCCCACGCACCAAGATTGAAGAAGGATAAGAAAATTCCCGCCCCGATAAGCATAGCGATAGTTTCCGCGTTCCCAAACACCAATGCGCTTGCAGCCGTCCCAAGCAAATAGGAGACAAGTACAAATTTACGCCCCACACGTTCGATCAACCATGCCGCAGAGAAGTATCCAGGCAGCTGGGCCAACGTCATAATCAGCACATATTTAAAACTTTGAATTAAGGTAAACCCTTTTAACACCATTACACTCGGCATCCATAAGAAAATGCCATAGTACGAGAACACAACCATAAACCAGACGATCCATAACATAATTGTCGGTCGCAAATATTTTTTAGACCAGACTTCTTTAATGTTTGTCGATACAGAACGCAAAACATTCTTTTTCGCTGAAAATTGAGGAGAATCCGGTAAGTTGACGCGCAAGTATAGCGCGTAAAATGCCGGTAACGCCGTCAACAATAAAGCGACTTGCCAGCCGTATGTCGGGATGATGAAATAAGAAATAATTGCTGCAACAAGCCACCCCGCTGCCCAAAAACTTTCCAGCAATACGACGACGCGTCCGCGTTCATGCGCCGGTACACTTTCAGCGACAAGCGTAGAAGCAACAGGTAATTCCCCGCCAAGCCCCATTCCCACGAAGAAACGAAGAATCATGAACGCCGCGAGCGTGGTGGTAAAAGCGGATAGTCCGCTAGCGATCGAAAACAATAAGAGCGTAACGATGAAAATTTTCTTTCTGCCCACGCGGTCTGCATAGATGCCGAAGACGAATGCTCCTACTGCCATACCGATTGAGTTCACACTGCCGATCCACCCCATCTGCTGAACCGTCAAATCCCAATCCACTTTAAGCGCAGCAATGACAAACGACAATATACCGATATCCATCGCGTCAAAAAGCCATCCTAATCCTGCAATACCCAATAATTTATTGCGCGAAATTCCGTTGTTTTTTTCAGTTATAGTAGACACATAAATCCCCCTTGTCTTTACACATGTAACCAAGTGTATTTACACCATTACTATACGCCTAGACGTTTCACGCCGCAATAAAATTGCGAATGTTTATCTTTTCAGAAAACTGACATTTTATAAGAAATGAAAAATCCTCATTCCGTAAACAACTACACTTTCAATTCTTTCTACACCAACAACACCAAACTCAAAGCCATAACCGCCATACCTGCCACCAATCCATAAATCGATAAATGCGCTTCATCATATCGTTTAGCAGCTGGCAACAACTCATCCAATGAGATAAAGATCATGATCCCAGCTACACTTGCAAATACAATACCGAATAACGTATCACTTAAAAATGGCATCAAAATCAGCCATGCTGCAATTGCTCCAATCGGTTCTGCTATCCCCGAGAGAAAACTATACTTTAATGCCAATCTCCGGCTTCCTGTCGCATAATAAATCGGCACGGATACTGCAATCCCTTCCGGAATATTGTGAATTGCCACTGCGATAGCTATAGCAATGCCGAGGCCAGGATCTTGCATAGCTGATATAAATGTTGCAATGCCTTCCGGGAAATTATGTATCCCCACCGCCAATGCCGTGAAAATGCCCATTTTGCGGAGTCGAGCATATTCGTCATCGCTCGGTCCAGCGTCCATGTCTTCCACTTTCTTCACTTCATGCGGATTGCCAAGCTGCGGCAAAATCCGGTCAAGTACTGCCATGAAAATCATCCCGCCGAAAAAACCCGCGAGCGTCAGCCAGTAACCGGCCGATTCGCCATGGACACCCGTCAGTGAATCTTTCGCTTTTACAAAAATCTCAATCATCGATACATAAATCATGACCCCTGCCGAAAACCCAAGAGACACGGATAGAAATTTCGTATTTGTTCTGGATGCGAAAAAGGCGAGCAAACTTCCGATTCCTGTCGCCAAACCGGCTAATAACGTTAACCCAAGCGCAAATAACACAGTACTATCCATACCCCAGACGTCCTTCCATTCTCCTAATTAAGGTTATTGTACGATAAAAATTTTTTGACGGCGACTTTTTCAAGCAAGAGCTTCGTTAACGTTTCTTATTTTATTCACGCATGCGTAATAGTTCGCCAAGCTTCAACCAATCATCATCTTTTAACGCACGAACCGGCGGATTATAGAACACGCTCGCTGGATGAAAGGTCGGAAATAGATGATAATGTTGCTCTGTCTCTGTAAACCGTTGATTTTCTTCATCCCATTTTAAAATGGGCGTCTCCATTAACACCCCATGCAATTGCGTTACTTTTGCTTGCGGACCGATCAAACGCTGCAAGCCAACATTCCCAAGTGTCACAATCAATGGCGGATTGATCTCCTCAATTTCAATATCCAAAATAGGAGCATGTGCGATAATTTCTTTTTTCGTCGGTGCCCGATTGTATTTCCTCTCGGTAAGAGAGCCATCGCGTTCCTTTTTGCTGCCCCATTTATATGGACGACTTCGCACGGCGCTTGTGATGTAAACGTCCTCGCGCGCCAAGCCGACACTCCCAAGGGAAGCCACTAATTCCTTTCCTGCCCTACCAGTGAACGGAATGCCGGTTTCAACCTCATTTTCACCCGGTGCTTCCCCTACCAACATAAGTGCTGGATTTTTCGTACCGTGACCTCGAACAAAACCATCAACAGGACACCCTTTAATCCGTTCAATACCAAGTTGCACCAATTCCTCAGGTAATTTATACATACAATCACTCCAATCAAGTAGAAATTAATTAGTTATGTTAGGTTTTCTAACATTAAATAAAAATAAAGCTTGCATTGTCAGAAAATATTGATTAATATGTTAACAAACCTAACACGAAGGAGGAGAGAATGTGAAAAAGATTGAAACGATTATCCGCCCCTCAGTTTTTACGGAAGTTCGCCAAGCATTGGCTCTTGAAGGAATCGACGGTTTGACCGTAACCGAAATTGCCGGCATCGGCAAACAGGAAGGCCGCACTGGCCTGTTCCGAGGAAATGCCTATACCATGGAATTTTCACCAAAACTTAAACTGGAAATGGTGGTTGACGACTCCAGAGTCGAAGACATCATCGAAGCCATTCTTGAATACGCAGCCACCGGCGAAGTCGGTGACGGCAAAATTTTCATTTTTCCAGTCGAAGAAGCCATTCGCATTCGAACAAAAGAACGCGGCACGATAGCCGTCGGATAAGGAGGAAATCAAATGGAGGCACTTCAAAGTTCAGTAGATATGTTATGGGTCATGATCGGCACAATTTTGGTCTTTTTTATGCACGCAGGATTCGCTATGTTAGAAACCGGCTTTACCCGTTCTAAAAACACCTTGAACATCCTAATGAAAAACTTGATCACCGTCGGACTCGGTTCCATTCTTTATTTCTTCGTCGGATTCGCTTTGATGTTCGGCACCTCGGCTTTCGGTATGATCGGGACAGACGGATTTCTCCTTCTCGGTCGTGAAGACATCGGCTTCTTCGTCTTCCAAGCAGTGTTCGCTGCCACTTGCGCCACTATTATCTCAGGAGCAGTTGCAGAACGGATGAAATTATCTTCTTATGTCATCCTTACAGTCGCAATGACTGCAGTCATTTATCCGATTGTTGGACATTGGGTATGGGGCGGCGGTTGGCTATCGCAAATCGGCTTTATCGATTTTGCTGGTTCGACAGTCGTACATTTGACTGGTGCCACTGCAGCATTCGTGACCGCATGGAAACTAGGACCGCGCCTTGGAAAATACAGCGGCAAAGTAGTCAACTCCATTCCCGGCCATAATTTGCCGCTCGGAGCACTTGGCGTCTTCATCTTATGGCTTGGCTGGTTCGGCTTTAACGGCGGGAGCACGCTTGCTGCCGATCCCGCTCTCGTGCCGCCTGTTATCTTGAATACATTGCTCGCCGCATCAGCCGCTGTTCTTTCCACAGCTCTTTATACCCGTTTCCGCTATGGTCGAATCGACCCTTCGTTAACGATGAACGGTGCGCTTGCAGGATTAGTCGGAATTACCGCGGGTGCCGCTAACGTCTCTTTCCTCGGCGCTATGGCCATCGGACTTTTAGCCGGCGTTATCATGACTGAAGCAGTGCGTATCCTTGACTCTAAAATCCGC
>JBFIXY010000106.1:0-6198 GCA_041605655.1 Planococcus sp. (in: firmicutes)
GCCGGAATTGAGAATAATCGATCGTCCTGAATTTCAGGAAGTTGTGGATAATCCATTGCATCCAATCCAATCAAATGGAATTCAGATTTTCCTGAACGGATATGCGTTTGAAAATTCCCAGTAATTTCGATTTCAACATCGTTTGTCGGCAATTTACGGATGATTTCTCCGAAGACTTTTGCCTGAAGAACGATACTTCCGCCTTCTGTTACACGGATAATCTGCTCTCCATCTTCTTCAGCTGGGATGAATGTCTGGATCGTGATATCTGAATCGCTTCCTGTTAAGCGCATTCCTGCTGAAGATACGTCCATCTTAATACCAGTCAAAATCGGAATCGTTGTTTTTGAACTGACCGCTTTCATTACATCATTTAAACCTTCGACTAACCGTTCACGCATTATCTCGAATTTCATTCTCGAACCTCGCTTATATATATATTTTATTTAATGCTTTTAAAGTAATAATAGTAGTAGGGGCTGTGAATATGTGGATAAGCCTTAAATAACGAGTCCAGCCAGGTTATCCACATGTAGATAACCTGTGCGCAAACCAGTTGGCCATTTCAGCGTTTATCCACAAGCGGATTCACCCTTTGCCGAGCGTACTTCTAATATCTTTTACTTCTTGCTGAAGCTGTTGGTTGTCTTTTAGCATCCTTGAAATTTTCTCATGGGCATGGATAACCGTTGTATGGTCCCGTCCTCCGAATTCCTCACCGATTTTAGGCAGTGAAAAATCCGTCATTTCACGTGACAAATACATCGCAACTTGGCGCGGATAGGCAATATCCTTTGTCCGGCGCTTTGTCTTGAAGTCTTCTAGCTTCACATTATATTGATCTCCGACAGCATGCTGAATGTCCAAAATCGTGATGACTTTCGGTTTTGCGTTCGGCATGATGTCTTTTAATGCCTCTGCAGCCAATTCCGCGCTCATGTCACGGTTGATCAATGAGGAATATGCCACTACTCGGATCAATGCTCCTTCAAGTTCACGAATATTCGAATCGATTGAATTGGCGATGTACGTCATGACGTCATTTGGTATATCAAGGCCGTCCGCTTTTGCTTTTTTGCGCAAAATTGCAATGCGCGTTTCAAGATCCGGCGGTGTGATATCCGTTATAAGACCCCATTCAAAGCGAGATCGTAAGCGATCTTCCAAAGTAGGAATCTCTTTTGGAGGCCGATCGCTGGAGATGATAATTTGTTTGGATTCTTCGTGCAGCGTATTGAATGTATGGAAGAATTCTTCTTGCGTCTGCTCTTTTCCAGCCAAAAATTGAATATCATCAATCAATAAAATGTCGACGCTGCGGTATTTATTGCGGAAATCGACGGTCTGATTGTCTCGAATCGAGTTGATAAATTCATTGGTGAATTTTTCAGAAGATAAATAAACCACCTTGGCGTTCGGATTGTGTTCAAGGACGTAATGTCCGATTGCGTGCATTAAATGTGTCTTGCCAAGTCCAACTCCACCATAGATAAACAACGGATTATATGCTTTAGCGGGCGCTTCTGCGACCGCTAACGAAGCAGCATGAGCAAAACGGTTGCCGGATCCGATTACAAACGTATCGAATGTATATTTCGGATTCAGCATGCCAGGAAGAAATTCCTGTTGCTCATTTTGTCCTGGCTTAACGCGCGGGGCTGGTAATTGAAAATCATCCATATCTTGATCTTTGGGCACAACAAACTTTATCAGCAAATCATCACCCGTTAAATCTGAAAGGATTCCGGTAATTAGATGCACATAATGGTTTTCCAACCAATCACGTGCAAACGAATTCGGTGCTGATATGGTGACTGTATCGTTTTGATAAGACAAAAGTTTTGTTGACTTTAACCACGTTTCAAAACTAGGTTTGGAGATTTTGGTTTCAACTTGGGCTAAGACACTTGACCAAATTTCGTCTAAGTGTTCCAATAGCTCGTCTCCTTTATATGCGAATATTTTTTTAGTATACCATACACAAAATCACAGGCTGTGGATAACATTTGCAAACAGGCAGTTTATTAACTGTCCACACCTTACCCACAGATTGTGGATAAGTTTTTTGTGTGCAAAATTATCAACAAGTGAAAACAAGTTAATGTTATCAAAATAATTGAGACATTACAAGCGAATAATTAAGTTATCCACATTACAATTATTACGCACAATAATTATATCCACAGGGAGTTTGTATGTGGGGAAGTTGTAGATAAGGGGTGTGGATAAAATAGTTTACCAAAAAAACACTGCACAGGGAAATTTAATTTTTCTGGAGCGCGTGTGGATAACTTTATGCTGAGAAAAGGATGATGAAAAAGAGGAAGAAAAGAAACTTTTACAAAGCTTTTCATTGCGCTTCAAGTCGACGCTTCCTTCGCATTTTTCAATGAGTGAAATAAGTAAGAAATTTAGACAGACTACTTTTCGTTTCGGCGTTCGCTTTCAGAGGACATAGCATCATTCGCATTAGGGTCTTCGGTTCGGGCTATTTCATAGGGGTTCGTAGTTTCACTGCAAGCATCGGATAGTAGAAATACAAAAAAATAGTCAAACTATATAAATCTCAGGTTTCTTCTTTATTCGTTTGGGGGTGGTATGCCATAGTGAAGAGGAGATAACTTTATAAAGTCTTGCCGATTTCCATAGAAAGCTGGAAGCAGAAATGACATGAGTGATCTTGCCGTCTCATTTTGGGAGTCGAGGAGTTTCTGCCCAAAGCGGTCGGAGCGGCATTGAAAAAATCGTTTTCGTTCTATTAGTAATAAGCAAGACAATCCTGCAGCTTCTATAGAGGGAGTAAAGCTATTGAAATGCTTAAGACGAAAAGCGGGCATTCGCTTCTTTTTCAATAAGACATTGACATTTGATGCACAGCAACTATATAATAGTCAAGACTGTCTTTGAGAAATAGTTAACTTATATTCAGGAGGTGTCACCATGACATTACGCACATACCAACCAAATAAACGTAAACACAGCAAAGTACACGGCTTCAGAGCACGTATGAGCACAAAAAACGGACGTAGAGTAATCGCAGCACGCCGTCGTAAAGGAAGAAAAGTACTATCAGCTTAAGTCCACTGACCGCATCAGTGGTCTTTTTTTTCTTTTCTGCCGATTTTGAAGCAGAAATGAACCACAATAAGCAGGTGAAAACATGAACAAGCACCAACGAATCAAGAAGAATAAAGAGTTTCAGCGTATTTTTAAAAAAGGGAAATCTTTTGCGAACCGTCAGTTTATCGTTTATGTATTGAAAAATGATCAACCGGAATTTCGTCTAGGGTTGTCTGTCAGCAAAAAAGTGGGGAACGCAGTTACGCGCAACCGCATCAAACGTTTTATCCGGCAAGCATTCCTTGAACACCACACGGATCTAATGCAGAACGCCGATTATGTTATCATCGCCCGGCAACAGGCGGCCGATTTGGATTACCACGAAAGCAAAAAAAGTTTGGAGCATGTGCTAAAAATTGCGCGCGCTTTGCCAAAGAACTAGAAAACACCGCAAATTGAATGTTATTATAGAAGCAACTGAAAAGTAGTTTGGGGGAAGAAGCTTGAATAAACGCATCGTACTGCTTGTTTCACTGATAGCGGTTTCATTGCTGCTTGCCGGTTGTACAGAGTTTGATCAACCGATCAGTGTCGACAGCGAAGGATTTTGGAACAAATTTATCGTATGGCCGCTCGTTTCAGCGATAACGTATTTTAAAGATTTGCTTGGAACTTACGGACTCGGGATTATTGCTGTAACAATTATTATCCGCGTGGCTTTATTGCCGCTGATGGTTAAACAGACGCGCAGCTCGAAGCGCATGCAAGAACTTCAGCCGGAATTGGTGAAATTGAAAGAGAAGTACAAATCGAAAGATGCGGTAACGCAGCAGAAATACCAACAGGAAATGATGGCGATGTTCAAAGAACGCGGCGTCAATCCAATGGCGGGCTGCTTGCCGGTGCTTGTGCAAATGCCTGTATTGATTGGCTTCTACCACGCAATCAGTCGCATGAACAGCACGCCGACAATCGATCTTGGAGCTTTCTTGATTTTCCCACTCGCTGAACCGAGTATCATCTTGGCGATTATCGCCGGTTTGATGCAATTTGTCGTTCTTTTGACAGGACCAGCCATGGACAATCCACAGATGCGAATCATGATGTATTTCATGCCGCTGATGATTATCGGTTTCGGTATCATCTTGCCGTCTGCATTGACATTGTACTGGGTAATCGGAAACATGATTTCTCTTATTCAGAATTTGGTCATTTACCGCCCGTGGGAAAAGAAAAAGAAAGTAGCTTCGGCCACTGTCCCACTTGAAAAGACAACGACAGGCAAAAAGCAGACCAAACAGCCTGGCAAAACGAAAGCAGGAGGGGCTAAAAAGTGAAACAGATTACGCAGACGGGACTTACTGTTGAAAACGCGATATCTGCAGCATTAGAAAAACTCCAAGTAACTCGTGAAGAAGTCACGGTTCATGTAATTCAAACCGAAAAAAAAGGATTTTTAGGTTTCGGCTCTAAAAAAGCTGAAGTTCAAGTCACTGTAAACGAAGACGAGATTGCCGAAGCACCGCCAGTAATGGGGGAAGAAGAGCCGGTAAACGAAGTTGTTTCCAGCGAGCCGGAAGAAATTTTGGAAGAATTGGTTGAAGAAGCGTCCGACGAGTTGAACGAACGGGCGATTGCCGAAACCAAAGCTTACATTCAGTCGATTTCCAAAGGCATGAACATCGAAGACTTAAAAATTACGCATAAACGCAAAGGCAAGCAAGTCAGTTTTTATCTGGAAAGTGAAAAAGTGGCGATGTTGATTGGAAAACGAGGCAACACACTGAATTCCCTTCAGCAATTAGCACAGCTTGTCGCCAATAAGCATTCGGACCAATTCATCATCGTTGAGCTCGATGCGGAGAATTACCGGGAGCGGCGCCAAGAAACATTGGAGCAGCTGGCTGATCGGATGGCCGATAAAGCAATCCGCACAGGCGGCCGCGTCCAATTTGAACCGATGCCTTCTTCAGAACGGAAGGTTATCCATCAGGCGCTGTCTAGACGGCTTGATATCGACACGTATTCAGAAGGAAAAGAACCGAATCGTTATCTGGTCATTGAACCTCTAAGATAAATAATGCCAAAAGAGCCGCCGAGAATTTCTCGGCGGCTCTTAGTTTGTTCTAATTGTGAAGACGCAACCAAAAATAAAAAGAAACGAAGCACTCAGCCTTTCGGAAAGAGGGCATTTGTGCTAATGTAATATGTTAGAAAGTCACGGACATTTATCAGTTGTCCACATGTGGACAACTTTTCTAGAGCATTGATAAATCTTGGACACAAGAAATATTGGGGATAGATTTTAAGTTCTTCATTTTAAAGCTTTGCTGTTTGAAGAAGCTGTTTATGTTTTTTTTCGATACTAAGGAGGATACACTAACATGGAATTCGATACAATAGCCGCGATATCCACTCCAAGCGGTGAAGGGGCGATAGCGATCGTCCGATTGAGCGGACCGGAAGCTATTGGGATTGCCGACCGCATATTCCGTGCGCCAAGCGGAAAGAATTTAGCTTCCCAAGCCACCCATACGATACATTACGGCCACCTGAAAGATCCGTGGACAGAGGAAATCGTGGAAGAAGTCATGGTATCGTTCATGAAAGGGCCTAAAACGTTCACCCGGGAAGATGTGATCGAGATTAATTGCCACGGCGGCATCGTGTCGGTGAATCGTGTGTTATCGCTCGTACTGCGAGCAGGTGCGCGTTTAGCAGAGCCGGGGGAATTCACGAAACGTGCCTTCTTGAACGGACGCATTGATTTGTCCCAGGCAGAAGCCGTGATGGATTTGATCCGCGCGAAAACGGACCGGGCAATGGATGTAGCACTCAACCAAATGGAAGGGCGTTTGTCGAAGTTAATCGGCACGCTGCGCCAAGCATTGCTGGAATCGATTGCACAGATGGAAGTGAATATCGATTATCCGGAATACGATGACGTAGAAGAAATGACACGTCCGCTTATGCTGGAAAAAGCGAATTGGGTGCGCTCTGAAATCGATAAGCTGCTCCAGACTTCCTCTCAAGGGAAAATCTTGAGGGAAGGGCTCTCGACAGTAATCGTTGGTCGCCCGAATGTCGGGAAATCCTCGTTGCTGAATAGTCTCGTGCATGAAAACAAAGCAATTGTCA
>JBFIXY010000107.1:0-6137 GCA_041605655.1 Planococcus sp. (in: firmicutes)
CTTTTTCATCAAACCATTTCCACTTCGCTTCCGCGCTTCGGTCATTGAATCCCGTGGCAAAAGCACCCGGATTGATGGTCGCCACTTGCACGCCGAACTCTTTCAGTTCTTTTTGCATTGTTTCTGCAATCGCTTCGATTGTATGCTTCGTAGCTGTATAGGGCCCCACATATGGCGTCGCCATGATGCCCGCCATCGACGACATGAAGATAATTTTTCCTTTTCCTTTTTCCACAAATTTCTGAGCAGCAATTTGTGCGGTTTCAAGCGTACTGAAAACATTCACTTCAAATAGCTTGCGAAAGTTTGCCATCGGCACTTCGCCGAGCGGACCACCCTCGTTAAGTGCAGCGTTCGCCACAAAAACATCAAAATCATAATTCAGCATTTGCGCTAAGTCCTGTGGATTAGTAATATCCATTTTGAAAACTTCCAGTTGAACACCTGCTGCCTCTGCCGCTTCCCGCAACGATGTAACTTGAGGCGCAATTTCAACAGAGGCAATAACTCGGTGGCCTTTTTTTGCCAATCCTAAAGCTGCACCCTTAGCCAAACCACTTCCGGCTCCTGTAAAAAATATCGTTTTAGTCAACCCGATCAACCTCCCATTAACTTCATAGCCTCTTTAATGGTTTCCCGGCATGTAAAACATTAAACGAAAACCTGGAAATCAAAAAAAGCAGGTTTTCACCCACTTTTCCTGACTAACGATAAGTATCTTCTATATTAAGGTTAGGATCCCCATTCCTGAAGACTGAAATACTCGACGTACTCAGCGTATTTCGCTAAACCACTCTGCAACTCCATTTCGTTTCTTGCCAACATGCGCTCTCTCGTCTTTTTGCGTTTAAAGCGATTTCCATATGCCAATTGAGCCGCTTCATTGCGGCTAGCAAGTTCTTTAAATTCCATTGCCACGTCTTCTTCAGGGTCACGCAGCAAAGAAGCAAGCATTCCAGCTTTCCGGTACAATTCTGTTGAGCCATATTCGTGCCGACGTTCATACATCAATCCAGCTACAATGTGGCTAGGCAATTCTTGATCTACTCCTTTTGCCAAATCCGTTAAAAGTTCCAGCATTACTCGCCGATTGCTTGCGAGAGATAACACATAAAAAACATGCGGAATTTCCTCCACCGGTGTAGCCGAGATGTATTGGTCAATTTCACGGATCAGCTCAGCAGGCTGAATCAAATCAATCAAAATAGCCAAACGATACGTTTCATATAATACATACCTCTCCATCTGAAATCGCCTACTTTGCTGAAAATAAATTGGAAAGTTTTCATCGATTTTTCTATTTCGAAAAAATAACGAAAAATTCTATAAATTATAATGTCAGTTCAATAATATCATTATTCTGAATATTTAGTTATTATTAGTGCATTTTCAAGGATTCTAAAAACCCAAATATTAACAAAAAGTCCATTCATTTAAGAATGGACTTTTTGAATGTTTTTGTAAAATAATGGTTCGTTCGTTTTTAATTCGCCGCTCCATAACTTCCCATGCGTCGTTTTACTTGGATATAAGAAGCTGCTTCCGCAATTTCATTCTGATCAAGAGCTTTATTATCTAACATCAAATTGTAATCGCTTATAGTTGAAGCGTTTTGCAGGTCTAAATCAATGACTTTTTCAGTACGGTCCAATAACCCGTCAACAGAAACATCGAAGAAATCAGCTAAACGCATTAAATGACTAACTGTAATTTGTTTTTTACCGCTTTCATAGGCCCAAATCGTGCTCTTAGCAAACCCAACTTGTTCTGCCAATTGCTCCGGTGTCAATTGCTTCTCTTCGCGCAGATCTCTGATTTTTTTGCCTAAATCGTTCATTAGCGTTCAATCTCCTTTATATTAAATTCTAACTATTTTAAATATACAGTAACTTAGACTATTGTACAATATATTTCTATAATATTCAGACAAGAATGTGTACATTTGATGACCTTTTTCGACATTTTTCGCGGAATATCCCAATAAATAGTTAAATCCATACTAAAAGAACTATTTTAAATAGTCAAAATGCCCATCAAACGAAAATGGCTTATTCAAAAACAAATCAAATTTAGGTATCACAAGCATTTTTCTAAGTGGTTTAAAGCAGAATCTAAAGTAAACTGAACAATCACTTTTCCGTCGCACTTATCTTCAACGCTCTCATAAGCAGTGTATGAACGGTAGGTTTCAATAGAAAAAGAGAAAGGCATTTTAGCCTCCCTCCTTTTCCACTACTCATTACACATCTTTTATGATCAGGCCCATTTGGCGGGCAAATGCCATCGCTTGCTCCGAGGAAACTTCACAGCCTGCCAGCTTCTCTATCGTTACTTGGATGTTTTCAAATGAATTGCTACTGAGGTCGACGCCTTTTAGGCTCGCCTCCACAAAATTGATGTCATTCATTTCGCAGTTCTCGAATTCTGTTTGCTTCAGTTCCGCTTCGTAAAAGTCGGCAAAACGCAAACTGGAGGATTCAAAACGTGCATGGTTGCAAAGTGAAAAGCCGAATGTCGCATAGTTCAGTATGCAATCCTGAAACAAGGTATGGCGGACTCCTGCTTCCGCGAAATTGGTACCCAGAAGTTTTGAATTGCGGAATTCCGTCCGGTGAAAAACTGATCGACTGAAATCCGCATTTGATAAATCACAATTGATGAACACGACATCGATAAATTCACTTCGCGGCCACGATGCTTCTAAGAAATTGACGTTCTCAAATACCACTTTATCCACACGCAACCCTTCTTCTGGTTCGATGTCGATCGTTTCATGTTCAATTTTGCAGTTGCTTATGTAATGGTCATCCAAGGCGACAAGAAACGACTTGGTTTCAAACTCCTTTGAAACTAGCGGTGTTAGACGTTTTGTTTTTTTCAATGAATGTCCCTCTTTTCTACTATATATAGGTTTCATTATACCGGATCGCCCTGAATTACCGAGGCATCAAAAATGATAATTCCACTATACTACCTCTTGCTCTTTGCTACACTTCCCTAAAAATCATTTATTCGTCATTAACAGCAAGTTTATACCAAAAACCGATAGGGAATAATAAGAAAAAAAGCCGGAGGGGTTCTGCGATGGAAAACGTCAGAGATACGTTTAAAGAAGTAGCTGCTGCTATCCTGCCCGTCACTGTCGTGGTCATTCTACTCCAAATCGTCTTCATCCAACTGCCTCTAGAAGCATTGCTGCAATTTCTGATCGGTGCAGCGTTTGTCGGTCTTGGTTTTTTTCTCTTTCTGCTCGGTGTAACAGCCGGATTATTGCCCGTCGGTGAAATGATCGGCAAGCAATTGCCGAAAACGCGAAACATCTTCATCATCGTCGGCACCGGCTTTTTATTGGGATTCGTAGTGACCATTGCAGAGCCGGATGTGCGCGTGCTGACAAAACAAATCAACCTCGTATCCGATGGTGCTATCGGGGCTGGTATGCTCGTGCTCTCTGTAGCACTCGGCCTAGCCATTTTCGTGGCACTCGCAATGATTCGGATTATCTTCAGCATCCCCATTCATTACATGCTCATCGGCGGCTATGTCCTTGTCTTCACTTTATCGCTGTTTGTGCCGAATGAATTTATCGCCATTTCTTTCGACGCTGGTGGAGTGACAACCGGACCTATGGCCGTACCGTTCATCCTCGCTCTTGGTGTGGGTGTAGCTTCCATCCTCCGCTCCGGCTCATCTGCAGCCGGTGAAGGCTTCGGCTTGATAGGACTAGCATCAATCGGGCCTATTCTAGCCATTATGATTTTGGGGGTGTTGTTTCAGTGAATTTGCATGTTTTCGAAGGATTTGGAGACATTCTTATCGAAGTGAGTTATGCCTTGATTCCATTGATCCTTTTTTTTATCATCTTCCAATTCATCATGCTAAAACTTGATAAGCAACGTATTTACCGAATTATTTTAGGATTCACTCTTACCTTTTTTGGTTTGGCATTTTTTTTGCAAGGCGTGCATATCGGCTTTTTCCCCGTGGGGCATATGATGGGGGAAGCACTCGGTTCCGATGAACATGTGTGGCTTTTGATGCCGATCGGCTTCGTCCTCGGTTTCGCCGCAACATTCGCGGAGCCTGCTGTCAGTATCATGAACAGCGAAGTTGACAAAGTTACAGGCGGGTACATTTCAGAAAAAGTCATGCTTTATACGGTTTCCACCGGCGTAGGAATTTCGGTCGCATTATCCATGTTCCGCATTCTATACGGGATTCCTCTTTGGTACTTCCTCATCCCAGGTTATTTAATCGCTTTAATTCTCATCTTTTTTTCCAATAAAACATTTATCGCCATCGCTTTTGATTGCGGTGGCGTCGCTACAGGTCCGATGACAGTCACCTTCATCTCAGCGATGGCAGTCGGAGCCGCTTCAGTGATTGAAGGTCGTCACCCACTGACAGACGGCTTCGGACTGATTGCACTTGTAGCGTTGACCCCCATCATCACAGTATTGATCGTAGGACTAATTTTCACTAGGAAAGGCGGCGATGAAAACGATGAACCTGAATCATAGACTATTGGTTGCAATCGTCAAGCGCGGCTATTCCCGCGCCGCAATTGCAGAAGCGAAAAAAGCCGGGGCCGACGGGGCGACCGTCTTGTACGGCGAAGGCATCGGACGCAACGAAAAACCGACGTTCATGGGCTTGCCGGCAACGCATGAAAAAGACATCATCCTCATCGCTATTGACGGTTCATTGGAAAAACCGGTGGCCGAAGCCGTTTCTCGTTGCGCTAAATTAGGACACCCCGGACAAGGGCTCGGCTTTACAATCCATTTGAACAAATTGATCGGTGTGCCGCATTTATCGGATCGCCTCTATTATACGAAACCGAAAAAGGAGGAACGTTCCATGAAACCATTGAAAGATCAGTTCCAATTGATCGTCACAATCGTCAGCAGTGGTGATGCTGAAAAAGTTGTTGCCGCTGCTGCCGAAGTCGGCGCTGAAGGCGGCACTATTTTGACCGGCCGCGGCACAGGCGTCAACGAACAACAGAAATTTATGAACTTTACCATCGATCCAGAAAAAGACATTGTTTTAACATTGGTGCCCGAAAGTTACTCTGACGCCGTCGTCAAACGCATTGAAAGTGTTATCGATTTATACTCACCAGGACAAGGGATCGCCTTCTTAATCGATGTTGAAGAAATATTCGGCGTGAACCACTCTTCTTTGAGTTCAGCCGAACCAGTCGAACCATTAGATGAGGAGTGAAATGTTTTTCACCGTTTTCCGCGTTTCGAGTGACCTATCGACAAATATTTCATTTTCGAATTTTGCTAACATACCTCCCAGATAGACAAAGACAAGGGAATATGGAAAACTTAAAAGAGAACGTTTTATAGAAAGCAGGGTTTTAGATGGGTGTCGTATTAAAAGAAAAAGGGAAATGGGACCCCTTAAAGGTATTCGCAAAAGTTGCCGCTGCCTATTTGATCTCAAAATTGCCAAAACAGAAAGAACACAGAAAAATCGCGTTAATCGGCGGAAACCTCGGCGAGAAATACGAAGATAACGCCGCTGTTTTCCATCAATATGTAGTGAACAATCACGCCGACAAAGTGCTGGCTTATTGGATGTACGATCCGAAAACGACTTACGCCCTTGATGGCAAAGTTGCAAATGCCGTAGCGCTTGGCAGTTTTCGCAATTATCTCTTGTATTTCCAGGCGGATTATACGTTTCACGGGCACTCCTTGCTTTACGACATCGTACCAGCAGCGGATAAATTCCTATTCCTTAACCGAAAGACAATCATCACGCACGTCAGCCACGGTATTGAAGGATTCAAGAAAATACTGATCCAAAAAGAAGATGTGCCCTTATTAAGTCGTACCGATTATTTCAATTGCGCCTCGGAATACGAGAAAAACTTGAAGCTGAACGAGTGGAAAATTCCAGAAGAAAAATTGATCGTCACCGGCTTTCCGCGATTCGACCGCTACGAAACATATGAGTTGCCTAAAAAGATGAAAAACGTGCTTATGATGATGACGTGGCGCGAATGGCTTTTCGATTTAACCGAAGATGAATTTCTAGAAAGTGCATATTTCAAAAACACGATCGGGTTGATTCAGCACCAAGGCATTCGTGATTTGATCAGCCAAAACGGCTTGCACATGCAA
>JBFIXY010000108.1:0-6111 GCA_041605655.1 Planococcus sp. (in: firmicutes)
ATTATGTCATGCATGAAGACGAGGAGAAGATTTACTTTCTGATCAAAACCAAAGCGGACGAATATTGCTTTACAAACCTTGCCTTGATTCACGTTGACGGGGAAAGTGCGATGTCATCCAAGCGGACATTAAGGCGCTACCCGTATTCTCAACATTCAATTGCGGACGTATTTATGGAAACAGCAGGGAAAATAGATTTGGATGTTGAGATTGGGTTTAAACTTGGCGAAATTCCGTTCAAAATCGATGTTCAAAAAAACCAAATCGATAAATTGACAGACCTTTATAAGTCACTACTACGCATAGCGGAAATGACGTATGAAAACAAAATCCTGATTTCGATGGCCAATGAAAGTCTCGACAAAGCGGTAGTCGTGTTGCAAAACTCCCGTCCAAACGATGTTGCTATAGACGTGCAGTATTCCAAGCTCACGGATTTCGGCTTTACGTGGATGTCATCGGTGCGCAACCAATACCATGTGAAAGATTTTGGCGAGGTGTTCGAAAAGTACATCAATAATTGATGTGTTGAAACCTTTACTGGACAATTGGCTGCACATCGGTAGTCAACTGAAACTAAGATTGTCGCAACAGTCAAACGCATGATACACTGTGCGATATCGGGGAGTATCCCGATATATGATAAAATTATGGCAATACGGTGGTTTCTTTCACAAGAAACTGAATTTTTTTGATGCAGGTTCTGGGGAAAACGATTACAATTAAACGTGCTAATACCGACAGTGAAGGCAGCGGAAATCATTCCCGATGCACTGGGCAGGAGCAGTTTTTGGGTGAATTGTATCAGGAGGGGAAATCATGTTAAAAGATGTATTTATTGGATTGTCAAAAAACCGATTTTTGACCATTGCGGCAAAGAAGTATGGCTTGCAACTAGGAGCACAAACGGTCGTAGCGGGAGTAGATATCGATGAAACGATTGAAAGCATCCGCGAATTGAATGCACAAGGCATCAGCTGCACAGTTGATAACTTAGGTGAGTTTGTTTTTGAAAAAGAAGAAGCGCTTAAAGCGAAAAACAGCATCTTAGAAGTTATTGAAAAGATCCATTCAAATGGAGTGGATGCGCATATTTCCTTAAAACCAACCCAAATCGGCTTAGACATCGATTATGATTTCTGCTATGAAAATTTACGTGAAATCGTTGATGCCGCTAGCAAATACGATATGCACATCAATTTGGACATGGAAGACCATGGCCATTTGCAACCTTCATACGATTTGATGGATACTCTTCTTGAAGAGTACGATAACGTTGGAACGGTCATCCAATCTTATTTTTACCGAGCAATGGACGATATTGAAAAGCATAAGGACCTGCGTTTGCGCATTGTCAAAGGCGCTTATAAGGAACCGGTTGAATACGCTTACCAAACGGCAGATGAAATTGATGCCAATTTCATCAAGTTGATCGAATATCATTTGCTTAATGGCAAGTTCACATCGATTGCGACACACGATCACCACATCATCAACCATGTGATTGACTTCGTGAAGAAAAACGATGTGCCGTTGGAAAAATTCGAATTCCAAATGCTTTACGGATTCCGTAAAGACATGCAAATAGATTTGGCGAAAAAAGGTTATAATTTCTGCGTTTATGTCCCATTCGGAGACGACTGGTACGGGTATTTCATGCGCCGCTTAGCTGAGCGCCCGCAAAACTTGAACCTTGTTGCAAAACAAGTGTTTACTAAACGCACAAATAAAACAATCGGCCTTCTAGCGGGAGCATTTCTATTAGGACGCGTAACAAAGAGAAGCAAAAAAAGAAACTAATGAAAGGGTGGCCTGTAAATCTGGCCATTCTTTTTTTATTTGAACAATTGGAACTTTTTGTAAATATAAAGACGGGATTGGATTTTGTGAATGCCGGGTAATAAGAGGTGAATGAGGAAAAAAAGGAAGTGAAATAGATGTTTGGATTATCCGACTTGCTGGCCGTAGTTATATCAGCTTTTATCATTTTACCAGTGGTTGTCTTAATAAGGGAATTCGGATACTTAATATTCAGTCCGCTATTCGGCATAAAAAACCCACGCCTCACCATCGGCTCCGGTCCGCGAGTGCTCAAGTTTTGGATCTTCGACATTAGGAAGTATTACCATTTATACAGTTGGTTCTCGTACGATTCAATGAAAAGAACGAGTCGGTTAGCTTATATTGCATTATATGCCAGTCCGATCTTGATAAATGTTATAGTGGCTTTCACAATTAACGCGATGCTTGCCAATGACATGCTGCAAAATAATGTGACCTTCTGGAACCGTTTCATTTTCTATGCATTCTATTTTGTGTTATTTGATGTGGTGCCGATGAAAACTTCCAATGGCATGCCGAACAACGGCATGATTATTTACGAAATGTTGCGGCATGGAAAGCGCACAGATTATAACGAACAACCTTTCCTCCCGTCTACATCGGAGGCGGAAGAAGAATACCAACAGGAAATGGAGAAAATAGAAGAAGTCAGGAAACAACAAGTGAAAGAAAGAGAAGAGAAAGAAGAAGAAGTTGACGAGTTGAAGGAAGAGTTGCGGAAAGAAGGAAAGAAACTTTAATGATGTTGAATGCGCAGGGTGTTTTCCGCGCTGTACAAGCTATTTATTGCCTTAAACTCGATATAATTAGGTGGTAAGCTGGGTACATAGCAAACATAAGGAGTTGAACATGCATGGGAAAACAGACAGAAGGCATTCATCACATAACGGCCATTGTGGGAAATGCACAAGAAAACGCTGATTTTTACGCGGGTGTTCTAGGGTTGCGATTAGTAAAAAAGACCATTAACTTTGACGACCCGGGAACTTACCACCTGTATTTCGGAAATGCAGGAGGTGAGCCAGGGACAATTATCTCGTTCTTTCCTTGGGGGAATGCTTATAAAGGAAAAATCGGGGATGGTCAAGTTGGTGTCATCTCCTACGCTGTTCCGCCTGGAAGTTTAGAGTTTTGGGAAAAGAGGCTGACAAAGTTCGGTGTGGCGGTCGAAAAAACGGAACGTTTCGATGAACAGTATTTGGCCTTTGATGATCCGCATGGTTTGCATTTGGAACTGGTTGAACGCGCACAAGGCGAGTTGAACAAATGGCGATTCGGGGAAGTTTCGCCTGAAACAGCGATTAAAGGTTTTGCAGGAGCTGTTTTGTATACCTCGAATGCTGAAAAGACAGCAGAATTGCTTGAATCGGTAATGGGACTTGAAAAAAAAGGGGAAGGCAGCGGCCTCCTGCGTTTTCGTTCGCCAGCCGCTATAGGGAATACTGTGGATGTGAAAATGGAGCCGGTTGGCATCGGACAAATGGGTGTCGGTACAGTTCACCACATCGCGTGGCGAGCGAAAGATGACGATGATCAATTGGAATGGAAACGTCACATTGAGACATATGGTCTGGGTGTGACCCCTGTACAAGATCGAAATTATTTCAATGCCATTTACTTCAGGGAATACGGCGATCTATTATTTGAAATCGCGACGGATCCTCCTGGCTTCGCGGCAGATGAAGCCGAGGCGGCGATGGGACAAGACTTGATGCTTCCGCCTCGTTATGAACAATATCGTAATCGATTAAAAGAGGATCTTCCACCGCTAGTAATAAGGGAAGTGGATTAGTTGAAAAAAGCGCATTTCGGGAGCGATGCTCCAGAAATGCGCTTTTTACTTTACTTTGATATAAAGCTTCTTAAAGCTAAGTTGATGTTTTGTGGGCGTTCTGCTAAACGACGCATATAATAGCCGTACCAATCTTCTCCGAAAGGAACATACACAGTGAACTTGTAGCCTTCTTGCGCCAACTCTTTTTGAAGTTCAGTTCGAAATCCATAAAGCATCTGAAACTCGAAGCGATCAAGCGGGATGTTGTTTTCTTTTACGTAGCGTTTCACTTCGTCGATAATTACATGATCATGTGTAGCAATAGATGTAAAGGCAGGTTGCTGCAAACGGATTTTGATCAGTTTTATAAAATTACTGTCGATATCTTGTGCGCTTTGATAGGAAACTTCCGAAATTTCTTTGTAGGCGCCTTTTACTAGACGCAAGCGAACATTTTGGAGAAGGTCTAAATCTTTTTCTGAACGATATAGATAAGCTTGGATGACTGTTCCGACATTTTCATACTCTTTTACTAGCGCTTGAAGAATATCAAGTGTTAAGGGAAGGTGTCCATAATCTTCCATGTCTATGTTGATGAAAATTGCGTAACGAGCTGCAGCGTCGACAATTTCACGCATATTTTCGAGACAGAAATCATAATCGACATCCAGGCCGACTTGGGTCAGTTTGATCGACATATGTGCCGAAACTCCATGTTGTTGGATAGCTTCTAAGGTAGCTAAAATATTTTGTTTCGCTTCTAAGGCTTCTTCTCTGCTGTAGACGAATTCACCCAAATTGTCGATTGTAGCACTGATGCCAATTGCATTTAATTTTTTGACGGATTTCAGCATGCTGTCGATATCCGTGCCCGCAACTACTTTGCTTGCGCCTAATTTAAGTCCCCATTTTTTTGCTCCGTTATTTAAAACCTGATTTTTTGACAAAGCAATGAAAAAATCTTTCGTTAAACCCACTTTTCTTCCTCCTATACTTTTCGGATACTCAAATTTTTCCGAAATAAAAGACGCAGTCGCCGTCTTGATTTTATTAAAAAAGAATTTGTTAATATGCTGTCTGTCCTTCATTCATTTCACAAACGGTTGATGAAGACTCATGTTACAGATAGGACGGAAAAGGAAAGCGTTTACAAAATCCCACCTCTTATTATAATCGATGGACGCTTTTCTTCCTAACTTTAAATCATCTCTTCCTTAAATTGAAAGGTTCGGACAATTCCCGTATACTGGAAGAATACAGAAAATTCTAAAGCATTAAACAACTGGAGGAGGCGGATTAGTGCACTATTATTTAACGGGTTCATATTCTATGGCGGATGAACCAGGGATTAAACTCTGGCAGTTTGACATAAAAGATGGAAGTTTGACGGAGAAAGCTTTTGCAAAAGGAGTAGAGCGTCCATCGTATTTAGCATTGTCGCCGGCTGAGGATGTAGCTATTGTTTGCAGTGAAAAAGAGAATGGAAAATTGATATCATTCCGTTTTGAGCTGGGCGAAGAAATGCTGACGGAGGTTAATCGGCAACCGTCCAATGGTGACCACCCTGCGCATGCGATTGTTGATGAATCTGGAAAGTGGGTGTTGTCCGTCAATTATTCAAGCGGGAATGTAAATGTCTATCCGCTAGAAGCCGGAGGAGTGATCGGCAATTTGACAGACTCTGTTAAACATGAAGGAACAGGGCCGAACATAGAACGTCAAGATGCAGCGCATCCCCATTCAGTTTCTCAAATTCCACGAACACAGTTGTTTTTAGTGCCAGATTTAGGAATGGACCAGATTCGTTTGTATAAACTGGATGATCGACTCGGTAAGCTGACATTTCAATGTGCAATTCAAACTGCTCCAGGTACAGGTCCAAGGCATATTGCGTTTCATCCGTTTCAGAACGTTTTCTATGTAGTAGAGGAGCTGAGCTCATCCCTAGCAGTGTATCGAGTCGAAGAAGAAACAAGAATAGACAAGCTTCAAGCAGTACAACTCATACCTTACACGTGGCGAGGACAGAATACGAGCGCAGAGGTGGCAGTTTCTGAGAATGGCGAATTTTTATATGCCTCAAACCGTGGACATGATAGTATCGCTATTTTTTCGATTACCACAGACGGTACATTGGAAATGCTGGGATTCGCAGCAACAGGTGGGAAAGGGCCGCGGCATTTCGCCTTGTCTCCTGGAGCTGAATGGCTGATTGCAGCCAACGAAAATTCGGGAACTTTGACGGTCCTGAAACTTGATGACCAAGGCATACCCGTGCTTTATGGCGAACCAATTAAGACGAACTCGCCAGTTTGCGTAAAGTACGTAGGTTCCCTCTAAAATGTTTTTGGATTTTATGGATATCGAGTATAAAGTTTGTCGACAACAAAAAAAGCGGACAGCATTTCGCTGTTCGCTTCTCACCAATCAAGTGTTTCTTTTGACAGAACCCCGATTTCTTTTAGAAAGTCGATGAAGTAGCTGTCGGTATTGCC